>JAIRVC010000326.1 GCA_031254095.1 Acidobacteriota bacterium | reverse complement strand
GCTGTCGTAAACGATATATCCAGTCGATGCCGGAAATGCCGCCTTTGTTCCGGCATTCTGCGCCGACCCGGCAATCGGAGCGCCCACCGCGAGCGCTCCGGTCGCGACAGCGGCGCTTCTGGTAAGAAACTCACGCCTTAACACTTTCTTTGGTTCAACTGACTTTTTGTTTTCATCCATAATGGATTTCCTTCCTTCAATTTAATGTTTTGTCCGGATATGCCGCTCGCCTTGTCATGGCGGCCGCTCGCCTCGCCTATAACTTCATTCCGTAAGTTGTCATCAAAGATGGTTCGCGGCGGATTTTTCTGACCACTGACCACTGATCACTAACCACTGGCCGCCGTGAGGCCGCTGACTTCCAAACGAACAAGCGCTTCCATCCGTCAATGTTTCAGGCCGGTAAATGACAGCCTGATTTTTTCAACTGTACCACACCATATCGGATTAATTTCATACATATTATCGTAAATATGGAAAAATACTTACGCAAAATAACGTATTATTTCAAATATTCGCATCGAAAAAAGGTGTTTCACGCAGCGGATTCGTATTTTGCAGAATGGAATTTTTAAGCGTATCGCCTTTAATTTCAAAGGCTTCCGCGAATCCGGATCCGGAACGCAGTGTTTCGCTATGGACAATTGGTTAAATTTTATTATTATTTTCCCGTTTAAAGGATATTTAAGGAAAATTTAGTACTATCTGCGTGAAAAACACTGTGTCTGGAGGTAAATGAATGAATCTGAAAAAAATCACCCTTTATGTGAACGGCGTTGACCGGATGATCATCTGCGATCCGGCAAAAGATTCCCTGGCGGCGGTGCTGCGCCGGATTGGACTGACCGGCGTCAAAGTGGGCTGCGGAACCGGCGTATGCGGCGCCTGTTCCGTTATCCTCAACGGTGAAGTGGTGCGCTCTTGCGCAAGAAAAATCAGCACAATCAAGGAATATAGCCAAATCACCACCATTGAGGGGATCGGGACGCCGCAGCATTTGCATCCCCTTCAGGTTGGTTTTATGAACCTCGGCGCGGTCCAATGCGGTTTCTGTTCGCCGGGCTTTATCGTTTCCGCCTATGCCCTGCTGCAAAAAAATCAGAACCCATCACGAGAGGATGTGCGGGACTGGTTCCAAAAACACCGCAACGTCTGCCGCTGCACCGGCTACAAGCAGATCGTCGATGCCGTCATGGCGGCGGCGAAAGTGGTTCGCGGCGAGGCCTCTATCGAAGATATTACTTTCAAGCTTCCAGGGGACGGCAATTATTACGGCAAGCCGCTGGTTCGCCCCGCCGCGCTGCCTAAAGTGTGCGGACTGGCCGACTACGGCGACGACATGGCGATGAAGATGCCGCAGGGCACGCTTCATGCCGTGCTTACGATGCCGAGAATCGCCCATCACGCCAAAATCAAAAACATTGATACTTCCGAGGCGGAGAAGATGCCCGGCGTGGTTAAGGTTGTCACCCATAAGGACATTAAAGGCACAAATTATCTGAATCTGGTAAATGCCAGCAAGCGCAGCACCACCGTAAAGCCCGCACACGTCATTTTTGCGTATGACAAAATATACCGTTACGGCGACCCGGTGGGCGCCGTGGTGGCGGATACGGAAGAAAACGCACGGGCGGCCGCCGCCAGGGTTAAGGTTGAAATCGAACAGCTTCCCGAATATCTCAATTATCTTGACGCGGTGCTTCCTGACGCCGTTCGCGTCCACGACGACACGCCAAACATCTGCATTGTGCAGCCGGTGCTCAAAGGCGCGGCGCTGGAGAATCCCGGCGCGGTCAGTGAAATCATAGACAACTCGGCATTTAAAGTTGAAGGAAGCTTCTACTCAACCCGCGAGCCCCATCTTTCCATAGAGGGAGACACGGTACAGGCATACTTTGACCCGGACGGTGTTATGTGCGTCCATTGCAAGGCGCAGGTTATCGGCGCGAATATCGGCAACATCGCCAAATCGGTCGGACTGCCCAATGAAAAGGTGCGGATTATCATGAACCATACCGGCGGAAGCTTCGGCTGGTCGATGAACGGACAATCCTACGCGGCCGCGGCCGCCTGTGCCATGGCGGTTGAAAAGCCCGTCGCTTTGCACTTTACATATGAAGAACATCAGCTTTACAGCGGCAAACGCAGCGCCAGTTTCAGCAATTCGCGGCTGGGCTGCGATAAAGACGGAAAAATAACCGCCGTCGAATTTGACATCGGGCTGGATCACGGCGCTTATCAGGACGCGGAAAGCATCGTCAACCGCCCGGCGCGCTTCATCTATTTCCCGTATAACATCCCGCACGTGGCGGGAATCAGCCGCCTTGCCAACACCAATCAGACCTTCGGCGTTGCCTACAGAGGCTTCGGCGCGCCGCAGGCTTACACGGCAAGCGAAGCGATGATGGATATGCTGGCGGAAAAGGCGGGAATAGACCCGTTTGAATTCAGGTGGCGCAATATCGCCCGCACCGGCGAAACAAACATTAACAGCTATCCTTTCTTTGAATATCCGATGGAAGAAATCATGAATAAAATGCGTCCGCTGTATGAAAAAGCGGTGGCCGACGCAAGGGCTGCGGACACGCCAGCGGTACGCAGGGGCGTGGGCATTGCGTGGGGCGGGTACAACGTCTCAAGCGGCCCGCAAGACGAGGCGAAAGTAGCCATCGGACTAAACGAGGACGGCACATTTACAAAATACGACACCTGGCAGGATGTGGGTCAGGGAGGCGATATAGGCTCTCTGATGGTTACGCTTGAAGCGCTCAAACCTCTTGGCGTAAAACCCGGCCAGATTAAACTTGTGCAAAACGACAGCGGCCTCTGCCCGCTCAGCGGTTCATCCTCCGCGAGCCGTATGCACTTCATGACATCCATAGCCACCAAGCTTGCGGCGGATCGTTTGATTGACGCTATGAAAAAGCTGGACGGCACATGCCGCACCTACAAGGAAATGGTTGCCGAGGGCATTCCCACAAAGTATGAAGCTCAACATTCCAACACCACATTCCCGGGACTTTGCAACCTCGATCCGAACACCGGCATCGGGAATCCCACCCCGGCATATTGCTATTCGATGTATCTGGCCGAAGTCGCGGTGGATACGGCCACCGGCAAAACTACGGTTCTGCGTTTCACCTGCGTGGGCGACGATGGCGTCATAGGAAATATCGACGCGCTGGATGGACAGATATACGGCGGCAATTCCCATTGTATCGGCTTTGCCCTGAGCGAAATCTTTGACGATGTAAAAGTACACACCAACATGTTCAAATGCGGCGTACCCTACATCAAAGACATTCCGGACGATATGCCCATCATCCATTTGGAGACTTACCGGAAGGAAAATGTTTTCGGATCTTCCGGCGCTTCCGAAAACTATCAATCGGGCGGACATGTGGCGGTCATCAACGCGATTAAAAACGCCTGCGGCGTGCGCGTCTACGAGCTGCCCGCAACTTCTGAAAAGGTAAAGGCGGGCATCGACGCTCTGGCGGCGGGCAGGAAGATTGATCCGCCCGGCCCGTTTTTCCTTGGATCGGATTTGATTGAGGAACTTGAAAACATCAAGGCCAATCCTGTCTGATCACAGGCAATCTCCGAAAACCTCAAAATCAAGGCTTGCGACTGAGGCAAAAGCGGAGTTTACATATAGGTAAATGAGACAAAATGGAGTGACCGACTCGTCAAGTAGCATATACGTGGGTTGTAAAAT
>JAIRVC010000317.1 GCA_031254095.1 Acidobacteriota bacterium | reverse complement strand
ATACGAACCGTTGCCGTCGCCGAAGATCTGGGAAAGAGAGCGCCGCAAATCGTCCGCCACATGCTGCGACTGCCCGGGGGCGGCGGGTTTCGCTCCCGGTTTTGGCGGCAAGCCTCCTTTGCCGAAGCGGAGAAAGGTTTTACTCGTAAGAAAAATCGAACTACGGAGACGTTCGTTGTAGCCCGGTTCGCCCGGAATCAGGTTCAGTTCACGAAACGCCCTGCCGTAATACGACTGGCTCGGGCCGTAAACATTCGCCGTATCGAAATAATTCACGCCGAGATTAAACGCCTTCAGAATGATTTTGACGGGATCAACGTCGGCGGGCGTCCATTGCAGGGAAGCCTGGCCTCCTAGTCCGAGCGTCGTGGCTTCAAAACCCAAACGCCCCATGTTCCGCTTCATCAGCGTTGACGGCTGCGCCTGACCAAAAACAAAATATGGCCCAAGCGCGAGCGCGGATGAAGCTAAAGCTGTTTCCTTAATGAATTGGCGTCGGGATGAGCGCCGAAAAGTGTCGGTCACGGGAATCTCCTTTCTAAATACAAAACTTTTTAATCATATCATGTATATTTTATACTTCGCCTGATTTTAAAAAGCATTGAAAGTCTGATTCAAAATAAAGGAAACCTCTAAAAACTCCAAAATCAAGGCTTGCGGCCGGGACAAAAGCGGAGTTTGCATTTACGTAAATAAGCATTTTGGCTCGGCCGCGTAACGCGGAGTTTGGCGTTTTTAGAGGTTCAATAAACAAAAAAATGGAGGTTCTTGTGAGCTTAATGAAATATTGCTGCCTGTTGTTTGTTCCATTGGTTCTTATTTCGTGTACATCGCCGCAGACCACGGAATCCGGCCCGATTTTACAGGCCGAAGTCACCGGCGGTATCGTAGAAGGCGTTGTTCAGGAAGACATAGTTTCTTTCAAAGGTATTCCTTTTGCCGCGCCGCCGGTCGGCGAATTGCGCTGGAAAGCGCCGCAGCCGGTCGTTCCCTGGCAGGGCGTAAAGAACGCCTCTGATTTCGCGCCCGGTCCGATGCAGGATACCTCGTTCGGCGCGTCGCTCGGCGGCCCGCAGGAAGTCAGCGAAGACTGTCTTTATCTGAACGTATGGACCGGCGCGAAAAACGCCACTGAGAAACGGCCGGTCATGGTCTGGATTTACGGCGGCGGTTTCGGCATCGGCATGACCAGTTCGCCCACATACGACGGAGCCAACCTGGCGAAAAAAGGCGTGGTGCTTGTCAGCGTCGCTTATCGTGTCGGCCCGATGGGATTCCTTGCGCATCCAGAACTGAGCGCGGAAAGCGGCAGCGGTTCAGGCGCTTACGGCATTCAGGATCAGATCGCGGGCCTGCGATGGGTTAAGGGAAATATCGCCCGCTTCGGAGGCGATCCGGAAAACGTGACAATTTTCGGAGAATCGGCCGGCGGATATTCCGTAAGTATGCTTGCGGCGTCGCCTCAGGCAAAAGGTCTTTTCCATCGCGCCATTTCTGAAAGCGGCGGCAATATGGCGCCTCCCCGCATGACCCTGAAAGCGGCGGAGGAGATGGGAAGAAAATATCTGGAACAACTGGGCGCGAAAGACATACAGGCGGCGCGCGCGCTTCCCGCTGAAGTGATCCAAAGCGCAACCAAAGGCATGGGCAGTTTCTGGCCTGTTCCGGACAACGTTACTTTTCCTGAAAAACAGTACGAGGCTTACGAAGCGGGTCGGTTCAACGACACGCCGATTCTTATCGGGACAAATTCGGACGAAGGCGGACTGTTCGTTATGCAGAAAACCACGCCCGCCGGTTTTGCGGATATGGTTCGCAAGC
Source organism: Acidobacteriota bacterium (assembly GCA_031254095.1). Classification (GTDB taxonomy): domain Bacteria; phylum Acidobacteriota; class UBA6911; order UBA6911; family UBA6911; genus UBA6911. The sequence goes on along the minus strand of JAIRVC010000317.1, from coordinate 1,773 downwards.
AATACGCTTCGGGCTCGGACGCCATTCTAAAGGCGTATCCACATGCCACGGAGGCCGAAGCGACACGGTCGGCGAAAGACCTTTTCCGCGAATCATCCTTCGCCTGGCCGACCTGGGCGTGGGCGAAACTGCACTCCCGGAACGGCAAGGAAAAAGTATTTACCTATTATTTCGACCACCGGACGCCGGCGACACCGGACGGGGCGAATCACGCGGCGGAACTGCCTTTCGTGTTCGGCAATCTGGGAGGCGTCGGCGGCATGGGCACATCCGCGGACAACCCTGACGAGAAGGCCCTGTCGGAACTGATTATGTCGTATTGGGTCAACTTTGCCAGAACGGGCGATCCTAACGGCCCGGGCTTGCCGGAATGGCCGGTTTTCACGGAAACGGATCAGAAAGCCATGTTTTTTGACAAAGAACCCGGCGAAAGAGAGTATCCGAATATGGATCAGCTCAAGGCCTTTGACGAATATTTTGCGGGACTCCGAGCCGGAAAATAAGGCGTGGCTGTTCGCTTTAAGGAAACACTGATTAATTGTCTGTGCGGGATAAAGTGCGAGGCGCGCGGAGCCGAGGCATATACAGAAATATATTAGGTTACGAGCGCCACGCCGCCGTAAGCAATTTGGCGATTCGCCCGCTCAGACAATCAATCAGTGTTTCTTAAAGAGCTGGGGGATATATGATAAAGATGTATGCCGTTATGTTGTTACAGTTGATATTAATTATATGTTTAAATTTTTATCTGCCATGGAGATTAGGGAAGCTTTTCGGGCTGGGAAATAAAGCATGGCTTTATTTTTTGTTTGCCGCCGGATTTATTTCTTGCATTGCGGCAATGTCTCTTGTAACAAGATTCGATAATGTTTTGGTGAACACATACTATAATTTATCTTCGGCATGGATTGGAATGCTTTTGTATCTCGCCTGTTTTATGATAATTTTAGAAATTGTAAATTTAATACACAGACTGCCCGCCGTAAAAGCAGGCCTGACAATAGTCATTCTTACGGCGGCAGTATCCGTGTATTCTTTGCTAAATGCCGTTTCGTTTAAAACCGCCTATATTGCAATATCCGTAAAAAACCTTGAAAATGAAGTGAAAATAGCGCAGATTTCAGACGTGCATCTGGGTGCCGCAAGATGCAAAAGTTATTTGGAAAAAATAGTTAAAAAAACAAATGAGTTTAAGCCCGATTTTGTCGCGATTACCGGCGACATAGCCGACGGCAAAGCAGCTTTAAACAAAGATATGCTCGCGCCCCTTAAAGATTTGGAAGCACCCGCCTATTTTGTGTACGGCAACCATGACGTATATACGGGTCTTGACGAAATAATAAAAAAGCTGGAAGAAAACAACGTAAAGGTAATGCAAAACGAAGTTTTAACTGTTAACGGTATAAAACTTATCGGTCTTAAATATATGAAAGCCGACGACAGCGCGTACGACCCGCATCAGGTGACGGATGAAACCGTAAAAGATACTCTTCCTGTTTTAGATTTAAGCGGAGACAATCCCAAAGTAGTTTTACATCACGGGCCGTGGGGCATTGAATACATGAATAAACACGGCGTGGATTTGGCGCTGACAGGACATACGCACGCCGGACAAATATTTCCCGCAAGCCTCATTGCAAAAAAGAATTTTCCTTATAACAGAGGCTTATATGAATATAACGGAACTTATATGTATGTTTCCCAAGGCGCCGGCACATTTTTGCCAAGGATGCGCTTGGGAACAAACAATGAAATAAATCTCATAACTTTAAG
>JAIRVC010000316.1 GCA_031254095.1 Acidobacteriota bacterium | reverse complement strand
CGACGTAAAATCAGAATATGGAAAAGGAAGCGTCTTTACCGTATCGATACCGCAATCATACAAAAACCACGCGAAACTGGCCGAGATTAAAAACCCTGAAGGCAAAAATGTGCTGATTTACGAAAGGCGGCATATAAACGCCCGATCTGTTACCTGGACGATGGATAATCTTGGCGTTAATTATAAGCTGGTGACAACGGCGGCGGAGTTTTATGAAGAAATAAAAAGCCAGATTTATCAATATGTTTTTGTCGCTTCGGTTTTGTATGACAATGTAAAAAAGACATACGCTGAATTTGACTCAAAAGCCGAATTTGTGCTTATCGCTGAATTCGGCGAAGCGATTGCCGACCGGAATGTCAGCATTATCACAACGCCGATTTTCTGCCTGCCTGTAGCAAACTTACTAAATGGCGTCTCCGACAGCTTTATAACCAGCCTGAGCAGTAACGTTGCGGCAAGACTTATTGTGCCGGACGCGAAGGTGCTTGTCGTTGACGACATCAACACCAATTTAAAAGTTGCCGAAGGGTTGATGCAACACTACAAAATACATGTCGATCTATGCAGAAGCGGCCTTGAAGCTATCAAAGCGATAAAAACAGCCAGATACGACCTTGTCCTTATGGACCACATGATGCCGGGGATGGATGGTATAGAAACCACGGCGCGCATAAGGGCTTTAGGCGATAAAGAGCCTTTTTACAGATCGCTGCCAATAGTTGCGTTGACGGCAAACGCAGTTTCCGGAACCAGAGAAATGTTCCTGAGCAGCGGCTTTGACGATTTTCTTTCCAAGCCGATAGACACATTAAGGCTGCACGAGATACTTGAAAAATGGATCCCAAAGGAAAAGCAGAAATTGGCGCCGGAAAATTATGATAAACAAGAAGCGCGGGAATTGCCGGGCGGAAAAACAATGCTCTCAATAGATGGAATTGATGCGAAAAAGGGGATAGCTATGTCCCGCGGGTCATATGAGAATTATATCAGGATGCTTGGCATATTTTATAAGGACGGCCTGTATAAACTTAATGAAATCAAAGAGAGTTTCAGCAATAAGAACATTAATCTCTATGTTACATATGTACACGGCATGAAGAGCGCGGCCGCAATCGTGGGAGCCGAAAAAATTTCCGACGAATCCAAAATGCTTGAAATGGCCGGAAAACGCGGGGATTGGGCTTTCATAGAAAACAACAATGCCGGTTATTTACGGGAGCTTGAATTACTTCTTGAGAATATAAAACGAGAATTGCCCGGCATAACGCCGTCCGGCAAAAAAACTGATATCGACACGCGGCGCTTGACGACAACTCTTAACGGCCTCAGGGAAGCGTTAAACAATTTCGATTCGACCGCGATAAACAGCAATATGGATAACCTGCTTGAATATTCCGGCGCGGCCGATCTCCATGATGACATTGAGCGTATCGGGCATAACAAAATGATTGGCGAATACGACGAGGCAATCGCTATAATCGACAAGCTGCTGCAAAAACTAGGGAAACACTGATTAATTGCCTGAGCGGGCGAATTGCTTCGTTGCGCGGTGCTCGTAACCTCAACATATCATTAGATATATGCCTCGGTTCCTGCGCTCCGTGCGCCTCGCACTTCATCCCGCGCAGGCAATTAATCAGTGTTTCCTTAAGGAAAGGGAACCTCTAAATAACAACGGCGAATATGCCGCGCATGGCCACGCAGGCAAGAAGGAATAAAACCGCGGTTATAAACGCCAGTATGTTGACGGAAAGAATGCTACGCCTGCCGAGCCGGCGGACGGGATCGCCTAAAAGCGCGCCTTCCTCCGGCTCGCCATCGTAATAATTCAGTCCGCCGAGCTGTAAGCCAAGCGCTCCGGCAACGGCGGCTTCGCCAAGACCGGCGTTCGGACTCGAATGTTTTCGTCCGTCCCTCAGGCAGACTCGCAGTGCGCAAAATGGACGGAATCCGGAAACGGCCGCGGCAATGGCAATAAATGGCACGGTGAGCCGCGCCGGCAGATAATTCAGGGCGTCATCCAGCCGCGCGGATGCCCAGCCGAAAAAAAGATACCGTTCGGTTTTATATCCGAATGTGGAATCAAGCGTACTCGCCGCCTTATACATAATGGCCGCGACCGGCCCGCCCAGTGCCGCGAAAAAAATCGGCGCGGTCACGCCGTCAATTAGATTTTCCGCCACGCTTTCCACCGCCGCGCGGGAAACGCCGCCCTCGTCCAGATTTTTTGTATCCCGCCCCACAAGCATGGCGACGGCCTCGCGCGCGCCCCGGATGTCGTCCGCCTGTAACGCCTTGTATACCTTGTGGCTGTGCCTCAATAAATCCCTTGCGGCGAATGTCGTATACAGCAGCAGAATCGAAATTACGTCTCCCGCGACAGGATGCGCAAATGCGGCGCAGCGAATCGCAGCCCATGTAATCAGCCCGGCGGAACCCACGACCAGTACGGCGGCGGCAATTCCGGCCGCGCGGAGATTCGTGAACCGCCGCCTGAGCGGAGCTTCCAGCACGAGGGCAAAACGCCCGATCAGTTTTACGGGGTGCGGCAGCCGGCGCGGATCGCCAAGAAGCAGATCAAGCCCGAAAGCGGCGAGTATCTGATATTCCGGATTCATACATTGGCGCCCGTACTCTGAAACATGATCGGCGGCGTCTTTTGCCGCCGCCGCGCGGGACGCGAATCAGACGATTGAAGCGATTTGAGCGCTTCAATCAGCCGGGCGTTTTCCGATTCGGTTCTTACCGCGACTCTAATGAAACGGCCGTCCAGCCCTTCAAAATTCCCGCAGTCGCGAACCGCGATTCCCTGCGCCAGAAGCTTTTGCGTAAGCTCCGCCGCGTTTTGCTTCGTATTGTCAATGCGCAGCAGCAGAAAATTCGCGCGGCCGGGATAAACGGTGAAGCCGCCGATGCGATTCAATTCATCCGCCATCCAGTCGCGGGCGCGATCAACATATTCCCGCATCCTTGCCAGATATTCCGTATCGCCGAGCGCCTCGGCGCCAACGGCCGCAGCGAGTGCGTTCACCGACCAGGGCGGCTGAAGTTCGCGCAAGGCTCGGATAATGTGGGCGTCCGCCGCCGCGATCCCCAGCCGTAGCCCCGGAATAGCGAAACATTTCGTCAGCGAAAGCAGCACGACCACATTGCCGGGACGATTTTTTGTCAAACTGTCCAGACCATCGACAAAATCCGCAAAAGCTTCGTCGATAAAGAAAATGGAATCTGGCCGGCGGCGAGCGAGCCGCCTCAGCGCGTCAGCATCGCAGACCGCGCCTGTCGGATTATTCGGCTGTCCTATGAATACCAGCGCGGCCTCTTTTTCGAGCGCGGCATCAAGCGTGTCCGTGTTTAATGAAAATCCTTCAGATTCCCGGAGCGGAAAATAATCAACCCGGCAGCCCGCGGCGGAACACGCGCGCGAATAGTCCGAGTATGACGGAACAGGTATCAGGCCGCGCCTGCCCACGACGCGCGGAATCAGGTAAAGAAGTTCGCAGGAACCGTTTCCCGCTATAAGCTCCCCGGCGGATACGCCGTAACGCGCGGCCGCGGCTTTGATCAAATCCGCGCAATCCGGATCGGGATAATGGGAGAGAGAACTTATCCGCGAACTGATCAACGGCCGCATCCACGCAGGCGGCCCAAGCGGATTTATATTGGCTGAAAAGTCGATGATTTCACCGGCCGGCCTTCCTGAAATTTCGGCCAGCTGGCGCAGATTGCCGCCGTGATTCATAATTTTCCTTCCTCGCCTCTATAACTTCATTCCGGAAGCTACCATCAAAGATGGTTCACGGCGGATTTTTCTGACCACTGATCACTAACCGCTGACCGCCGTGAGGCGGCTCATTTCCAGCGGCAACCCGGAAATCATCAGCACAACACGGTCGCACGCTTCGGCAATAACCTGATTGCATCTTCCCGCAAGATCGCGGTAAAGCCGCGCCTGCGCGTTTTCAGGAATAATCCCCATGCCGACTTCATTGGTGACAAACAGCACGGCGCCGGGATGCCGTTTTGCGGCGTCAATGACGCGGCGGCATTCCGCGGCCACATCCGTTTCAGTAATGGCCGTATTTTCTTTTTCGGCGCGATACATAAGATTATTGATCCACAGCGTGAGGCAATCGACCAGAGCGGCGGGGAATTCATGACTGGAATCAATCGCGCCGGCAATGTCCAGAGGTTCTTCAATCGTATGCCAGTTTTTTTCGTCACGGGACTGCCGGTGTTTACGGATGCGTTCCCGCATTTCATCGTCAATAACAGGGCATGTCGCGATAAAGACCCGGCGGGGCGATATGGATTCCGCCGTTTTCTGCGCCCATGAACTTTTTCCGCTCCGGCTGCCGCCGGTCACCAGGATTACTTTGCCCATTTTCTTTACCGGCGTTCAGGATTAAATAATCAGTAGCCGGTTCGCCTCGAAGGCCAGTTGTATTGCAGTCCGGCGGAAATCGTTTGTCGTTCGGCATATGGGATGCCTCCCAACACATTGATGGAATTGTCCTGGTATCGGTACGTGTAATTGGCCGACATGGAAAGCCCTTGAACGAGAAGGCATTCCAGCGACGCCTGCCCCTGATATACAGACAGCTGCCCGGAATCGGTAGAATCGCTGCTTCGCTGATAATATCCGATCAGCCTTAAATTTATTCTGCCGCCGATAGGTTTTCCCAACCCCGCCGAAACGGTATCCGATGGAAGCAACCGGCGGGAACCGCTTACTGACATCATTGTTCTTGAATATTCCGCATACAGCCTGCCCGCCTCTGTCGACCAGGATATTCCCGCGCGCGCCGTCGGACGGATTTCATAGCCTTCTTCTATGCGGTTGTAATTTTTGGAGATCACAACGCCGCCGGAGGTGTATACCACGGTATTCTGTGAAAGATTGAATTGCAGGCGGCCGATCTCTACACGGTGAGCCTGGTTTTCTTTCAGGTCATCGTTGAGCTGTATGGAATACGAAGTTCCGAGGGACAGCCAGCTTGTAATTCCCTGGTATACTCCTATGCCGACCGTCGCGGAATAATG
>JAIRVC010000314.1 GCA_031254095.1 Acidobacteriota bacterium | reverse complement strand
CCGTGAGGCGGCTTGCGTCCTTTGCGGTTAAAACCCTTTCTGCTTGAGCGGAAGGGTATAGAGCATCAGGCGGCGCTCGGCGTTGTCCTCGCTGGAAGTAACGATTATTGTTTTGTCCGGCTTGTATCTGTCCGGCAAGCCATATTCATGCAGGACAAGCCGGGAACCGGGTTTCATTTTTTCTATCTGCGGGATCAATCTGTCTATCATGTCGGGATGGAGGTACAGCGGCATCACGTCCACATCGGACAGATCCAGCGTAAAAATATCCGCCTGTATGATTCTCACCAGATCCTGCACGTTGTTTTTCGATACATTTTGCCGCGATCTGATTACAAGATCAGGGTCGATTTCGTAACCGATTCCCTGCGCGCCGTATTTCTGCGCCGCCAGCACCAGCATACGCGCGTCGCCGCAGCCGAGGTCATAAATCAAATCGGTTTTTTTGATTTCGGCAATCTGGAGCATCGTGGAAATGATATCGTAAGGCGTACCCACGTATACCGCGTCCGGCTCGCGCATTCGCGTGGGTTCCAACTCCTCGGGAAGGACGCTTTGCGCGGCGGCCGGAAATGGCGCGTACGTTGTCGCCAGCGCCGTCAGCACAAAAAGCGCCGCCGCAATACCGGTTCGAAAACTGGAACGCATGAAATATCCTCGCTACCGCTTCAGTGGAAGCGTGTAAAGCATCAGGTGATGCTCGGCGTTGTCTTCATTTGAAATAACGGTTATTTTTTTATCCGGTTTATATATATCCGGGAAGCCGTATTCATGGCAGACAATCCGGGATCCGGGCTTCATTTTTTCAACCTGCGGAACCAGTTGGGACATCATGTCGGGGTGCAGATACAGCGGCATCACGTCCGCATTGGACAGATCCAGAGTAAAAATATCCGCCTGTATGATTTTTATAAGATCCTGCACGTTATTTTTCGATACGTTTTGCCGCGATTCGATTATGCGCTGCGGGTCGATGTCGTAACCGATTCCACGCGAGCCGTATTTCTGCGCCGCCAGCACAAGGATGCGCGCGTCGCCGCAGCCGAGGTCGTAAACCATATCGGATTTTTTGACTTCGGCCATCTGCAGCATTGTGGAGATGAGATCGTAAGGCGTGCCGACAAATACCACGTCCGGCGTGCGCATCTGTTTTAATTCCTGCTCATCGTCGGGCGCGGCGCCCTGCACTGCGGCGGCAAACCGCGTGTTCGGCACCATGAGCGCCGTCAGCATAAAAAGAACCGCCGCCGAGATAACTGTCTGAATTTTTGGATACATAAAATAAGTCCTTTCGCTTATTTGATATCAGAGGAATATGGCCAGCGTCGGGAATCTCATAATGATTCTTTGGATTCCAAAGTCGCTCATCGGGCATCCTTCCGCGTAAACGATGCGCAGATTAGGCATCGACAGAAAAACGTCGATGTCATTATCGCTAATCTTGCAGCGCATCAGGTTCAGTTCGTTAAGCCTCTGCATTCCCCTGAGTTTCTCAAGGCCCGGCCCGGTAACGTTTGTGTCGGCAAGCGCCAGAACTTCCAGCTCCTTGATACGCGCCGCGGCGTCAAGCACGTTGTCGCCGACGGGATTGCCGCTGAGGTTTAAAACGACAAGGCCCGGCGCTTTGATATTTTCCATAATGGAGGCGTCAATGCCGGTGCGCTGCAAAGAAAGGGCCTCCAGTTTAGTCAGCGCCGCGAGCCACTGGAGCTTATCGCCGGCAAGGTTAATATCATAAATGTAAAGCCGCCGCAGTTCAGGGCAGCCCTTTAAATGCGCGGCGCCGGCAGCGCTTACCTTGCCGCCGCCTATTTCGAGCCATTCCAGCCTGGAAAGAGCCGGAAGGTGCGCCATGGCTTCATCGGTTAGTTCGCCTTTTTTGGCTTCTATCCAGCGCACGATGCCAGACGGATCCCGATGCAGGGGCACACCCATTTTTTCAAGCGCGCCAACGGCCTCGCTTTCTCTGTTCGCCGCCTGTGTTTTCGATGCCTTCGCGTCCTGCGCCTCCGCGGGCGGCGGAGCGGCACACGCGGTCATTGCCAAAGCCGCCATCAGTAAAATTCGAGATAAAAACTTCATTACTCCTCCTTAAAAAACCGTTCGGCATTAAGGAAACGCTGATTAATTGCCTGAGCGGGCGAATTGCTTCGTTGCGCGGTGCTCGTAACCTCAACATATCATTGATATATGCCTCGGCTCCTGCGCTCCGTGCGCCTCGCACTTCATCCCGCGCAGACAATTAATCAGCATTTCCTTAATTCATTCCGAAGCAGTTTACACTTGTACTACGGACATGTCCTGAAAAAAGTTACGCGCGCGCCCGTCGGTTTTTTTATCCTTTCATGCTATAATTTATGTTTTTTCCGAGAAAAAGCAACAAGGAGTCTGAATATGGCCTTTCCGGTCACACGTTCCCGTCGTCTGCGCATGAATGAAATTCTGCGTAACATGGTCAGGGAAACGCGCCTTTCGCCCGAACAATTTATATATCCAATGTTTGTCTGTTCAGGCGAAGGGGTAAAAAAAGAAATATCGGCGATGCCCGGCAATTATCAATGGTCGGTTGACAGGCTGGTCCATGAAGCCCGTTCAGTAAAATCTCTCGGCATCGGCGGAATAATGCTTTTCGGACTCCCCGCAAAAAAAGACGACGCCGCGACCGGCGCGTATGACGATAATGGCGTTGTTCAGGAAGCTCTTCGCGCGTTAAAGCGCGAGGTTCCGGGCATTCTGCTGATTACCGACGTCTGCCTTTGCGAATATACCGCCAACGGCCACTGCGGCATCGTCAAAGGCGACGAGATTTGCAACGACGAAACGCTGGAACTGCTCGCCCGCGCGGCGCTTTCCCAGGCAAAAGCCGGCGCGGATATGGTCGCGCCTTCGGACATGATGGACGGCAGAGTGGGCGCCATCCGGAGCGCCCTTGACAAAAATGGATTTCAGAACACGCCGATCATGTCCTACTCGGTAAAGTACGCTTCCGGATATTACGGGCCGTTTCGTGAAGCGGCTGACTCTGCGCCCGCTTTCGGCGACAGGCGCAGTCATCAGATGGATCCCGCCAATGCCCGTGAAGCTTTGCGCGAGGTCGAACTCGACATAGAAGAAGGCGCGGATATTATTATGGTGAAACCGGCAGGCCCATATCTGGATATCATACGGATGATACGCGACAGGCATGAGCAGCCGGTTGCGGCATACCAGGTCAGCGGCGAATATTCGGCGCTTGTGGCGGCCGCGAGCATGGGCTGGCTGGATATGCCGGGCGTCATGATGGAATCTCTTATAGGAATTCGCCGCGCGGGCGCTGATATAATTCTTACTTATTTCGCGAAAGAAGCCGCGAAAATTCTGGGGTAAATACTAATGAAAGATAAAAAAGCCAGGTTTGAAACAAAAAAGTCCGAAGCCCTTATGGCGCGCGCCGTCGGGTTGATGCCCGGCGGCGTCAACAGTCCCGTGCGCGCTTTCCGAAGCGTCGGCGGAACGCCGCTTTTCATAGCCGAGGGTAAAGGAAGCCGCGTTGTGGACGCGGATAACAATATCTATATCGACTATCTGGGTTCGTGGGGACCGCTGATTCTGGGGCACAGCCCCGCGGTCGTCAGAGCGGCCCTGCGGCGGCAGATTGAGCGCGGAACAAGTTTCGGCGCGCCAACGGAGAACGAAGTCGTTCTCGCCGAAATGATTATTGATGCGGTTCCGTCCATAGAAAAGGTTCGCCTGGTAAATTCCGGCACGGAAGCCACCATGAGCGCCGTCCGTCTTGCGCGGGCGTTTACCGGCCGGAACAAAATCGTTAAATTCGACGGCTGCTATCACGGGCACGTGGACAGCCTGCTGGTTAAGGCCGGATCCGGCGTCGCGACGCTTGGTCTTCCGGACAGCCCCGGCGTCGCCTCCGATTGCGTCCACACGCTTTCCATTCCCTACAACGATGAAGACGCGCTGATAAAAGTTTTTGAACTCCATAAGTCTGAAATCGCGGCCGTCATCGTGGAGCCAATTCCGGGCAACATGGGAGCAGTGCTTCCCGCCAGGGGATTTCTGGAACAGTTGCGCAAAATCACCAAAAAGCACGAAACGCTGCTGATTTTCGACGAAGTGATAAGCGGATTCAGGATCTCCCGCGGCGGCGCGCAGGAGCGGTTTAAGGTAAAACCCGACCTGACCTGTCTCGGGAAAGTGGTCGGCGGCGGGCTTCCTATCGGAGCTTACGGCGGACGTAAAGAAATCATGAAGATGGTGGCGCCGGAAGGCCCGGTTTATCAGGCGGGAACTCTTTCGGGCAATCCGGTCGCGGTTACGGCGGGCATCGCGGCGCTGAAAGCCATCGCAAAGCCGGATGTATACGGCGTTCTTGAAGAAAAAACGGCGCTGCTTGTCGATGGTTTACGGAAAGCCGCTTCGGCGGCGGGCGTAGAGGTCGTCATCAATTCCATCGGGTCGATGTTCACAGTGTTTTTCACCTCGTCGCCGGTTAAGGATTTTCAGTCGGCCAAAACCAGCGACACCGCCAGGTACGCCAATTTTTTCCACGCTCTGCTTGAAAAAGGCGTTTATTTTCCTCCGTCCCAGTTTGAAACCTGTTTCGTTTCGCTGGCGCATACAAAAAGCGACATAAGCACCACGCTGAAGGCTGCGCGGACGGCATTTAACATGATTGCCGGACATTAAAAATAAGAAAATGCTGATTACTTTTCTTATATTGCTGGCTACGCTGGTTTTTTTTGTAATCAATGTCGTTCGCTCCGATATTGTAGCCCTGTGCGCGCTTTTGCTTCTGATGCTGTTCGGGATATTGACGCCGGCCGAAGCCCTGTCTGGGTTTTCAAGCAGCATTCTGATAATGATGATAGGGCTTTTTGTCGTCGGCGGCGCCATTTTCCAGACAGGGCTGGCGAAAAACATAAGCAGCCGGATTTTGCGCCTGGCCGGCGACAGCCAGACGCGGCTGTTTGTTCTCGTCATACTCGGCACGGCCCTGATGGGCGGATTTATCAGCAATACGGGAATAATCGCCATTATGATGCCCATCGTGGTAAGCATGGCTTCCGTTTCGGGCATTTCACCCTCGCGGCTTTTGATGCCTCTGGCGTTTGCCGGCAGTTTGAGCGGAACGCTTACGCTGATCGGCACGCCGCCCAACCTGATTGTCCATGAAACGCTCGTCGCGGCGGGACACAAAGGATTGTCGTTCTTCTCATTTTTGCCGGTAGGCGCTATCTGCGTTACAATGGGCATCATATTGCTGCTTCCGCTGAGCAAACTTCTCATCAAAAAGGACGAAAAAAAGGAAAAGGATAAACACGGGAAATCGTTGTCCGACCTTACCGCCGAATACCAGATCGCAAAAAACCTGTATCGCCTCAAGGTTACGCAGAACTCTCCGGCGGCCGACAAAAAACTGCGCGAGCTTGCCATGCCCGCAAAATATGGCGCCCATCTTTTTGAAATACGCCGCCGCGCCGCCGCGCCGGGCTTATTTTCCAATACCGTTGTTGAGCAGATACTAGCCGAAGCCGAAACGGTAATTCTCGCGGGCGATACGCTTTATATTTCGGGAAATTTCGCGAACATTCAGCGGTTTGCCGATGATTATGGACTGGAACTCACAGACACGATACAGGCCGAGGAAGAAACGCCCATATTTGCGGGGAAACTGCGTTTTGACAGCATTGGCATCGCCGAAGTAATACTTATGTCGACGTCGAATCTGGTAAATCTCAAGGTCAGCGAATCCGGATTTTACGAAAAATACAAAGTTAATATTCTGGGCATAAATCGCCGTAAAAACTACATTCTGCAAAATTTGCGCGATGAGAAAATGCAGCCCGGCGACGTGCTGCTGGTGCAGGGCAAATGGCAAAACATTGAGCGTCTGTCGGAAGATTCCAGCGATCTGGTCGTTGTCGGCCAGCCTTTGAGAGAAGCTCCGAAAACCAAACGCGGCAAGGAGGCAACCGCCGCCCTTATTATGCTGCTGATGGTTACGGCCATGGCGCTTGAAGTTGTTCCGTCGGTGACAGCCGCGCTTGTCGCGGCCATTCTAATGGTGCTGACGGGATGCTTCCGTAACGCGGAAGACGCTTACAATTCCATTAACTGGCAAAGCGTCGTACTGATCGGCAGTATGCTGCCCGTTGGAACCGCTCTTGAAAAAACCGGAACGATAAGCCTTGTCACGCAGGGGCTTGTGGACGGCCTCGGCGGTTATGGGCCTCATGCCTTACTGATAGGCATTTACTTCTGCACGTCGCTGATGACGCTGTTTATCAGCAACACCGCGACGGCGGTTCTTTTCGCCCCCATCGGGCTTCATGCCGCAACGGCCGTAGGCGTGAGTCCGATTCCGTTTATGTTTGCCGTTGCGGTCGCGGCCAGCATGTGCTTTGCCGTACCGTTCTCCACGCCGCCCAACGCCCTGGTCATGTCGGCGGGACGTTACACCTTTATGGATTACGTCAAGGTCGGGCTGCCTATGCAAATAATCTTCGGCATTGTTATGGTAGCCGTATTGCCGCTGCTGTTCCCGTTCAAATAAAAACGGACAAATGATCTGAGGTTACGAGTACCGCGCCGCCATAAACAATTTGGCGATTCGCCCACAGACAATTAATTAGCATTTCCCTGGCGCAGCGGCTCAATCTGCGCCCGCATCTGCGAAGCCATATTCGGGCCGTAACCTGTCTGGATGTGGCGCACGATGCCCGATCTGTCGATAAGAAACTGCATTGGAATCGCGTAGGCGCCATAGGTCGCGCTCACCGTTCCTTCTTTATCGAGCAATATCCGCGATTTTATCGCCTGCTCAAACGCATATTTTTCGATGGTCTCTTTTTTTTCCTGCATATTGACGGCAAGAATGACCATGTCGTCGGGATATTCCTTTGACAGGTTTTCAATTACAGGCATAGTCATCCGGCAGGGACTGCACCAGGTAGCCCAGAAATCCAGCAGAATTATTTTTCCTTTAAATTCCTCAAGCGAGATTTCCCGGCCGTCCAGATCCGGCAGCTTGAAGGAAGGCGCGGTCTGACCGATATCAACCGCCGTTTTCGGCCGGTAAACACAGGAAAAAAAACTTCCGATCAAAAGAGCCAGAATAACGCACAAAATGATATTTTTTCCCGCATTCACCGCCTTCGCCCTCCATGATTAAGGAAAAAGTATACCATTTCACGGCAATTCAACATATTTTCTATCCGTCCAAAGGATAACGAAAAACGATATCAATTTTTGAAATCCCGCAGTAAAATTGATCTTATGTACGCAGCGGCGACGGCTTTCGTGCTATTCTGGAATCAAATATAACAGTCTTTGGGAGGTGCTACCGACATGCCGAATGAAGTAACTCGAAGGGAACTGATGCGTTCTATTACCGCCGGCGGACTCTTTCTGGCCGGCACCATGACTCCATTGTCTTCGGCTCTTGCGCAGACCAGGGAAGCAGTCAGAGGCCCGCAAAAACAGACGCCTGTAACCAGAGCTCCCGCCACGCTTGCTAATGAAAAAGTGGCGCAGCCTGCGCGCGAGCTTTCTATTCTCAGAAAAACGGGAGTGCTGGTTGTGGGAGGCGGGCCCGCGGGAACGGCGGCGGCGTTATCCGCCAGGCGTCTCGGCGTCGATGTTACGCTTGTGGAGCGTTACGGCTATCTTGGCGGACTGGCAACCGGCGGGCTGGTGCTCGCCATTTTTCCGTTATACGACAAAAACAACCGCCAGGTGATCCTTGGAATCGGCGAAGAAATGATGCAACGCCTCGATAAGATAAAATTCGGAATTATCGAGCGCGGCAAAGCCCCGGTTTATCCCACTGTAGACGCGGAAGCGTTTAAATATGTCCTCGCCGAGATGATTCTGGAGGCCGACATACATCCATACCTGAACTGCTGGGGGGTGGACGCGATCATCGACGCACAGGGCGCGGTCAGTGGCGCCGTTTTCGAAAGCAAATCAGGCAGGCAGGCGATTATTGCCGACGTTGTAGTGGACGCTTCAGGAGATGGCGACATCTATGCCGCCGCGGGCGCTCCTTTCGAAAAGGTAATAGACAGCATCGGCCTTGTAAGCAGGATCGGCAATGTCGATATTGAAGACCTGTCGGGAGAGAATTTTGAGCACCAGACCGGCACGAGAACCCAGTCCAAGGGAGCGAGGCCAACCCGTGGCGCGCCGATACCGGTGCTGCAAGGGAACGTTGGAAGCCCGACGCCCGCTCCCGGCGTAAACTGGCTGAACATGAAAGGCCCTGTCGCGGATGCCTTGGACGTAGCCGAAGTCAGCATGTTGGAGTTGAGACATCGGCGGGCGCTTTGGAACAATCTCGAAAGAGCCAGAAAAAGACCGGGCGCGGAAAACGCGTTTATGGCCGAAACCGCTCCGCAGATGGGAGTTCGGCTCTCGCGCCTTCTTGACGGCGTCAGGAAGCTGACGATGAAAGATGCCAAGGCCGGAACAAAATTCAAGGATGTCATCGGTTACAGCGGCGATTATGTAACTCCGGCATTCCAGATCCCCTACAGTTGCCTGGTGCCGTCGAAACTGGAAAATCTGCTGGCTGCGGGCCGTTGCGTTTCCGCCGACTTTGAATTGGCGGACACATTGCGCCTGATTCCGATATGCTGGGTCACGGGACAGGCTGCCGGAATTGCCGCCGCGATCAGCATCCAGGATAAATGTAAACCACGCCAGGTTGATGTCGCTAAACTGCAAAGGATACTCCGCCAACAGGGAGCGTATCTGGAATGATCGCGGGCAGGCGTTTACCGCGACGGATGGCGCGCCTCTCTGTCTTTGTTGCGGCAAGCGCTTTATTTTGGCCGGCGCTGCCGTGGGCCGGCGCGCTCAAGTTCGCTCTCCTGACAAGCCCGTTTGTCGCGATCTGCTCAAGTGTTTCATTGCGGCATGTCGGAATCGGCGCAGCCGCTGGCTTTGCCGTCGCTCTTGTAGTGATGTTTCGGCGGAGGTGGTTTTGCCGATACATTTGCCCGACAGGATTGCTTCTGGAAGGAGCGGCGCGGATTGGTTTCGCAAAGACATCCTGGTGGGCGAAATGCCCTCCTCTTGGCGGATACGCGGCGTTGCTGACATTTTTTGGAGCGATTGCCGGATATCCGTTTCTGCTATGGATGGATCCGCTCGCCATTTTCAGTAATTTCTTCACGATCAGAACCGCCGGCACAATTCTATCAGGATTTCTCGCCGGACTTGGATTGGGCATCCTGCTTCTGCTTAGTCTTACATCGGGCACATTCTGGTGTACGCGATTGTGTCCCCTGGGCGGCATACAGGATCTTCTGGCCTCCGCAATATCCGGATTAAGAAAAACAGGCGTCGTTACCGCCGAATCAAAAAAGAAAATCATGCCGATGAGGCGCGCGCTTCTTCTTGGTGCGGCGGGAATAGGGATAGGATTGCTTGCCGGAAGAACAGGCGCCGCGCGCGGAGAGAACGCGCCTTTACGACCGCCCGGCGCGGTTGCCGAAGATGTATTTGCCGGTTTATGTACGCGCTGTGGGAATTGCATCCGCGTTTGCCCCTCGAAGATAATCCTCCCGGATTTGGGACAGGCCGGAGCACTTGGTTTTCTGGCCCCGGTGATCAGCTATGAGGAGAAATACTGCCTTGAAGACTGCAATGACTGCGTAAAGGTTTGCCCGAGCGGCGCGCTTCAGCCGTTGGAACTTGAGCAGAAGCGCCGTTATGTAATCGGGGAAGCGCTGGTTGACGGCGCTCTCTGCTTTGTCACGCTGGCGCAAAAAGACTGTGACGCATGCGTGGCCGCCTGTCCCTTTGACGCGGTTCGCATCCATTGGGACGAGGATCTATATGCCGCTTATCCCTTGATCGACGCAAACAGGTGCAATGGCTGCGGCGCCTGCGAAGCAGCGTGTCCAGTGGATGGCTATAAAGCCATTCGGGTATGGAAGCCAGCTACTGACTACGCAGAGCTTCGCTGACTTCCATATTTTTGGATATTTCATGGCGCGTCATATTGAACGATGATGAAATATCCCGAGTCTCCGGCGTTTCTCGCATTGCATTCTATCTGTATGTATTCGCGTTCCGAGGCGCTTACATCTTTGCCGCCCAGTTGAATCTCAAAGGTTTTTGTCTGATCGGGTTCAATCGTAATCGCTCCCTGCCCGGTTCCGTCAAAATATACGCTCCGGCCGTCGCGCGAACGGATTCCGGTAACAACAAGCGGTATATTCCCTTCGTTTTTTATTTCAAGAGCCTGTTTTTTCCCATCGCGGCGCTCGTTACCCGTCAGGGTAATCCTGCGTGGCGATGCGGCTATCTTCGCGGAAGGCGCCTCGTTGACCACTCCCTTTATTGTAAAAATTTCAATCGGTTCTTCGCCTGAAATATTTGTTGTAAAAATTACTTTTTTCTCAAACAGCCCCGGCCGGCCTGCCGTATCATAGCTAACGCTCAACTCGACCTGTTCGCCCGGTTTCAAACTATGCTTTCCAAGCACAGCTTCAGTACATGCTCAATTCGTTCTTACATTGGTTATATCAACCGGCGTCGTTCCTGTGTTTTGTATCATTACGGCAACGGCGGCAGGGCTGCCTTCTTCTATTGCGCCCAGATCGACAACATCGGGAACGGCTTTCAGGAAACCATTTTCCGAAAACCCGTTCTGCGAAATACACATTAAAATCGCAAACGTCATGATTACGACGGTCTTCCGTAATTGCATGGAAATACCTCCCTTTTCCGCGGTGATTTATTTCTTCTCCAACGGATATTTCGCCGCAATCCACCCTTTTATGGACGGATCCGCCAATACCTTTACATTATCGTAGCCGAATTTGATCAACTGTTCGGCGGCGTCCGTACTGTCCGTTTCCCCCGGGCCGCAGTCGCAGTAAGTCACGATCATCCGGTCATACGGAAAATCCCAAACATCTTCCAGCTTGATCCGTGAACTGGCCGGCAGGGAAATAGCGCCTTTTATATGGCCTTTCGCATATATTTCCTTTGGCTGCACATCTATGATCATTACAGGCGTTCCCTTATCAATCATACCCTTCAGTTCCTGAATGCTGATTCGCGGCAGCCCCTTCTGGGCCGCGGCGCAAACAACGACTGCCAGCGCCAGGCATACGGCGGCTGTCAGTATGGTCAATCCCGTCTTTTTCATAATTACTCCTTTCCGTTAAGCGGACAAAATATTCACTCGGTACACGGTTACATCAGATGTTTATAATACCAAATTGGCATTATAAACATAATACGAGTCGTGATCTTTAAGGGATTTGTGTTTCCTGAAAATGCGATGCAGCGTATCAAGCGACCTTTGCGAAAGCCCGTGGTTCATAGAAAGGAGTTCATTTTCTCTTCAAATTTGACAAATTCGCCGCAGTAGCCATCGACGATCCTGTTTGCCAGATGCTTCGCGACGCCCTCATCGTATATGCGGGCGGCGCGGTTTCTGTCGTCTATCATGTCCATCCAGGGCTGCCCGTCGCCTTCAATGAGATTAAACTGCATCGCGCCTCTTATTGAATCGCGTGAGCCGTAAAGGTCTTTGATATAACCTTTGTATGACATGAAGTCTTTCATGGTTTGCCACGCGAGTTCGAAAGATAGTTCAATGCATTTTATCAACGCTTCAATGGCGAGAGGTTCTTCCTCGCAGCCGGATTTTGCCGCAAAAAAGACGGCGGCGTTTTTAAGCCGGTTGTGCGCCTTTTTGTAGTTCGCAAACCGTTGTTTCCATCGCATATCAGCGTTTGTCATAGCCGCCGCCTTTCAAATCGACGCAAATTTATGCAAATTGATGCAAATTTATGATAGAAACGCAGTGTATTGCGTCACCGCTGGAAAATCAACGGGCTTTTGCCCTGAGAACGCGCATTGTTCCGCTTCAACAGATAGGCGGCGAATTGCACCCGTAAGCCGTAGCTTATCCGCAGGAAAGACCGGCGTAAGCGGCGACGATTTCGACCACCTCGGCGGCGGCTTGCGCTACAGGCGGGGTCAGGACGCAGTCGGGACGGAAGTTCATATCGCCGGGCTCAATGCCGATGATGAATATCTCACAGGGAACAGTCTGCCGGATATATTCGGCTATGATTGTGAGCGGCAGGCTGTGGGTGCAAAAAGAAACGCCGGAAATTTTTTCCCGGCGTGTGTCAATAAGCTGAACGGTTCCCGGCGCGCCGCCCAGAATAGCGGCGTCGATGAACACGATAATATCCGGCTGGAACGCCCTGATTTCGCCAAGAATATTTTCAGGAGCGCTTCCGCCGTTGAGAAACAGAAAGCGGGAACAACCGGCGGATTTCGCCAATTCCGCAAGCCGGTTGACGATCACAACGCCAACCGCGTCGTCACCGCGAAGTTCCGAGCCTATGCCGACAAAAACAGCCTTCGCGCCGGAATTACGCGGAAGCTGCCGGAGCAGCGTTTCCTTCAGCGGGCTTGTCAACTTTTTCCTTTGGCGGCTGCGGCGGTTTTGGCTTGGCCGGATATACCAATCTCAGGCTTGCGCGGCTGATCTGCGCCAGCTCGATATCCGGTGAAATTGAAAGCGCGTCTTTCGGGCATGAAAGCACGCACTGCGCGCAGTAAATGCACTCGTCAAGATTAAAAACCGCCTCGAAGATTTTTTCTTCGCCGGGCTTGTTTATGTAAATAGCTTCGGCCGGGCAGTCGCGCACGCAGATTTTGCATCCAATGCAGTTTTCGGAAATAAAAACGATCCGCCCGCGGGAATCTCCAGGAATTTCAAGTTTCCTGAACGGATACTGTATGGTTGCCGGGGGTTTTGTCACATTCCTAAATAACTCGGCCAGCATTTTCCCAGGTTTTTTCATGCCGTCTCTACTCCCCACCGCCGATAAAAGCGTCGCCGATAAAAGCGCCCAAAATCATGCTGATAAACAGTTGCAGGACGGCCGCCGGGGCCACATATTTCCAACAGAAATTTACCATCTGTTCAATGCGCAGCCGCGCCATCGATGTTTTGAAAACCGCCAGGATGAACATAACAACGGCTATCTTTATAATGAAAACCAGGCATCCCAAAACGCCGCCCAACCCGATGCCGAACGGAAGAAAGATCGCTGAAACGAGCGCCGCGCCGACGACTGTTTCGATGTCAATAGCCAGCCGGAAAATAGCCAGCAGGCGTCCGCTGTACTCGGTAAAAGTTCCCGCCACAATCTCGGTTTCCGCTTCCGGTATATCGAAGGGGATTCTTTCCAGCTTCCCCTGCAAGGCCACAATCGCAACCACAAATCCAAGAACATTTGTTAAGCACAGAAGCGGGTGCTGGCTGTAAAACACCGCCATTCCGCTCAACGACCATGTGCCGGCCAGAATTCCGGGCGCGAGAATGACCAGAAACAGCGGTACTTCGTAGGCAAAAAGCTGCGTAATCGTCCGTACCGCGCCGACCGTCGAATAAAGCGAAGTCGAATACCAGCCGGCGAGAAAGAAAGAAACCGTTGGAATCGTCAGCAGGTAAATAACGACCACCGCGTCGCCGGTAAAGGAATGAAGCGCGCTTCCGCCCCACATCGGTATGTAAAACGAAGCCACGACCGCCGCCGCCGCCGCAAGAATCGGCGCCAGCTTGAACATTCTGGAGTCCGCCTCGCGCGGAATAACATCTTCCTTCGCGCCAAGCTTGATAAAATCCGCAAAAGGCTGGAACCATGGCGGTCCCTTGCGGTTTTGCAGGCGCGCGTACAAAATTCTGTCCACGTACTCAAAAATCATGCCCAGAACTCCCAGGAAAATAAATCCCGGGAATACGATCATTTCAATTATGGATGCCGCCATTTTTACCTTCCCCGGCTGTTAATTAATAGCCCAAGGTTACAGGCCAAGGGTGAAAGCATTCAACCCGCGGCCCGATAAGGAAGCGCGGATTAATCCGCGCTTCCTGAAATATTCATTTAATTCGATTGGCAAATCGCTTGTTCAGTTCCGTAAAATCGACTCCGTTTTTCCGGTACCAGTCTATGCTAAACTGCCGCGTTTCTTCCCACGTCATAACCTTCGCGTTGCCGCCGTCGTAATCGGAAACACGGATCGCCCTGTCGGTGCAGGAGAAACATGGATCAATCGCGGCTATTGTTATCGCCACGTCAGCCAGATTGTCCCCTTTCAGCATTTTTGGCACGGCAAGAAGATTGACCATCGTAGGAGCGCGGACGCGCATACGCTCCGGTTTGTCAGTGCCGTTGGCGCGAACATAATGGACGTCCTCGCCGCGCGGCGCTTCGTAACGGCTTATCGCTTCCCCGGCGGGGATTTTGCGCGGCGCCTTCACCGCTATCGGGCCGTCCGGAAGATTCTGAAGTACATATCTGATAATTTTGTAAGATTCCATGAGTTCGCCCATGCGGACGAGAGCGCGGCCGTAAACGTCGCAATGCGTATCGGTTATTACCTTGAACGGAATTTCGTCGTATGCCGCGTAAGGATCGTCTTTCCGGGCATCGCTATCAAGCCCCGACGCCCGCCCCGTAGGCCCCACAACCCCGATTCGCATAACGTCGTCAAGAGAGATGTACCCAACGTTGGAAAGACGGGCAACCAGCGTAGTCTCTTCCGTTGCGACCTCTATGTAATATTTCGTGCGCTCTTCAAGCGCATCGACCGCTTTCAAAATGTCTTTTTTCTGCTCCTCGGTAATATCCAGCTTCGCGCCGCCGATCAGATTGAACGAGTAATTAACGCGGTTGCCGGTCATCGCGGCGAGGAGATCCATTACAATCTCGCGATCCCGCCAGGAATACATCAGAAGCGTATCGAATCCGACTTCATGGGCGGCGACGCCAAGCCAGAGCAGATGGCTGTGAACTCTTTCAAGCTCGCCGACCATGGTGCGCAGCCAGCGCCCGCGCGCCGGAACCTCAAGACCGGCGATTTGCTCGACACACTGAATCATGCAAGTCGTGTGCGAGTGCGAGCAGATGCCGCATATGCGCTCTAAAAGATAAATATTCTGGATATAAGTTCTCTCCTCCGCCGCTTTTTCAATGCCGCGGTGGTTGTACCCGAGCCGAAGATCAAGATCGACCAGCTTTTCGCCATTCAACGAGATTGTAAAGCACGCCGGTTCCTTCAGAGCCGGATGCTGCGGCCCCATCGGGATCTTCACTATTTTGTCCGGATTCATATTCCTGCCTCCCTTTACTTTTCTTCCGGTTGCTTGTCCAGCTTATCCAGAATGTCCGCAGTCCAGTCCTTGCGCAGCGGATACTGCCCTTCCGGCCAGTCGTCCGGCAACGGATACCGATTCCCTTCGGGCAGCCCTTCAATACGCATTCCGAGCAGATCGACAAGTTCACGCTCGTAAAGCTCCGCGCCGGGGAAATAGTCAACCATCACGGTTTTATGTACAGGGTTCGCCTTGGGAATAAAGGTTTTAAGGTTCAGCATCGTTCCGTCGCGCCGCGACAGATGATAGATTAATTCCAGATTATCACCCGAATCCAGTCCTGTGATTATGCAGAGAACCGGGAAATCCATCTTTTTCACGATGTAGTCGAACGCTTCAAAAAAATTCGCGGGCTCCACTTCGGCCCAGATGCGCCTGTCTCCCGAAACATTAATTTTTTCGCTGAAATACGGAAATTTTTCCTGCAATTCCGCCTGAATCGCCTGTTCGTTAGCCATTAAGTCCTATTCCCTCCCCCGACGGATTTATCGTTATCGGCAGCGCCGGCGCGGCGGCCGGATTCTTCAGGTTGTTAAGGAGCTTGACCACGCCGTCGATAATCGCTTCCGGCCGAACCGCGCATCCCGGAATATAAGCCGAGACCGGTATGGCCGCG
>JAIRVC010000288.1 GCA_031254095.1 Acidobacteriota bacterium | reverse complement strand
GGTTTGATACGCGGATCGCAGGCATCTGGTTTCCCTCCTTTGGCTTGAGCGGGGATGCGAACGCGCTCAAAATAAACCCGGCTCTAAGAATATTTGAGATTTCCTGCACAACCGGCGCTGGAATTTCCGAATGGCGCGACTGGCTCATAAGTAAAGGCGCGGCCTGACAAAGGGCTACAGGGAACCTCTAAAAACCCCTTTACGAAATGTAAACTCCGCTTTTGTCCCGGCCGCGAGCCTTGATTTTGGAGGTTTTAGAGGTTCCCTACAGAAACATTTCGCACCAGGCGTTGAACTGTTTCAGAGAGCGGCGGCCGAATTTTTTCATTTTCCGCCGTAGCGACTCGACCGATTTTTCTTTTTCGGGTTTTGCTTTCGAGAAAAAGCAGTCCGCAAAGCAGATCAACTGCTCCTCCATGCTTACCGGCCTGAAATCTGAAGGCGGCAGCGGCAGGCGATGCGCGACGATTTCACCCTTCGTCAAGCCTGCGCCGGTGTGCCGCTCGCATACAAGGGCGTGTTTCGGCCAGCCCTCGTTTCGCAACAGTTCCGCGCCAATAATTCCGTGGCGCAGATACGGTTCGCTCCCAAAACAATGTATTCCGGGCGCGCTGGTTTTAAAAATTCCTATATCGTGAAGCATGGCGGCTTCAAGGACGAATTGTTGATCGACATTCAATTCGGGATGGCGTTTTGCGGCGTCAAGGGCTTTACGCGCAACATCCTCGCTGTGGCGAAGCAGCAGGCCGCGCAAATCCGGGCTGTCCCGATAATGCCTGTCAATGATTTCCAGATAATCCATATAGCCTCGCCAATTCCAAAAGTTATCTCAAAGGCGGATTTTTCCGACCAATGATCACAGCAGGCGACCGTGGCACTATCCCCTGCTGACCACTGATCACTGCCCACTGACCACTAGCCGCCGCAAGGCGGCTCACTTGGCGATATTTTTCAGCGTGTCCAGAAAGCCCGGAAAACTGATGTTTACGCATTCGGCGTCGTGAATGCGCGTTTCATCCTCCGCCGCGAGTCCGGCTATGGCAAAGGCCATGGCGATACGATGGTCTTTGCGCGTTTCAATATCCGCGCCGCGCAATTTCCGTCCGCCGGAAACGATAAGCCCATCGGACTTTTCCATAACTTCCGCGCCCATGGCTCGCAGGTTGACGGCTAAGGCCGAAATGCGGTCGCTCTCCTTGACGCGCAGTTCCTCCGCGCCGGAAATTTCCAGTCCGCCTGCTGTTTGCGAACCCAGCACCGCCAGTATGGGAATTTCATCAATCAGCGCGGCGGCTTCCGGGCCTTTAATGTCAGGCATCCGCCGTTTCAGAAATGCCGCACTGTAACGCGCGCGCAGGTCTCCGCGCGCCTCTCCCGCCTCAGTCGTTTCGTTTTCAACACAAAGATCCATTCCGGCGCGTTCGAGATAGTTCAGCAGTTCACGCCGCCGCCCGTTCAGGCTTACGCCCGGAATTGTCAGATCCGAATCGGGAACCATCGCCGCCGCGGCAAGGAAAAACGCCGCGCCGGACAGGTCGCCGGGCACGGTTAAACGACGGGCGCGCAAACGCGGCGCCGGATCGACTTCTATCCAGCCGCCGGAAACGCGCGCCGCCGCGCCGAATTCCCGCAGCGCGATTTCGGTATGGTCGCGCGTCGGCACGGTTTCCTCAACCGCGGTTGTCTCACCGGCATAAAGCCCGGCCAGCAATACGCAGGATTTCACCTGCGCGCTTGCGACAGGAAGCGAATAACGGATTCCTTTGAGCGATCCTCCGCGAATGACAAGCGGCGGCAGATCGCGTTCGCGCGGCTCGATATTCGCGCCCATCAGGCGCAGCGGCTGAATGATTCTTCCCATTGGGCGGCTTAAAAGCGAAGCGTCGCCGGTGATTGAGCAGGTAAAATCATGTCCGGCCAGAATTCCGGAAAGGAGTCGTATGGTTGTTCCGCTGTTCTCCGCGTCGAGCGGTTTTTCAGGCGCGCGCAAACCGCGCAGGCCGCGCCCCTGAATCGCAACGTCATCGCCCGCTTCCACAATCGTTGCGCCAAGAGCGGACAGGCAGCGCAGCGTGCTGTGGCAGTCCTGACTGGCGGCGAAATGCCGTATGACAGATTCGCCTTCGGCTATTGCCGCCAGCATCGCGTAACGGTGCGAGATTGATTTATCGCCGGGCAGATGAACCGTACCCGAAAGAGTTTTAACCGCGTTAAGTTTCCATATCATGCGAAAGCCTCTCGATTTCAATGGGGAACCTCTAAAAACCCCAAACTTTGCGTTACGCGGCCGATCCAAAATGCTTTACCTCAAATGTAAACTCCGCTTTTGTCCCGGCCGCAAGCCTTGATTTTGGAATTTTTAGAGGCTCCCAATGGTTAATAATACACTTCAACATTGTCCGAACCGCGTTTTCAGGAGTAAAATTTTCAATTTTGAAACTGAAAGTGAAGCACGGGAAAGAAGTAAATATTAATATCCAAGCAAAATTCCGGCTGCGCCGGCGAGGGAAATAATGAAGGATCTTATACGACAAATACTGGTTGAGATTGGCGAGGACCCTGAGCGTGACGGGCTGAAGGAAACGCCCCACCGCGTGGAACAGGCGTTGCGTTTTATGACGCGCGGCTATGCCCAGAGCGCGGACGACCTGCTGAACAACGCCCTGTTCGACGTGCAGGAGGACGTGCAGTACGACGAAATGGTGGTCGTTTCCAATATTGATTTTTTCAGCATGTGCGAACATCACATGCTGCCGTTTTTCGGCAAGGTACACGTCGGCTACCTGCCTGATAAAAAAGTTGTGGGCATCAGCAAGATCGCCCGCCTGGTGGAAATGTTCAGCCGCCGGTTGCAGGTGCAGGAGCGATTGACGGCGCAGATCGCCAAAACCATTCAGGCCAATATCAAACCCCTGGGCGTCGGCGTTGTTATCGAGGCGCGGCATATGTGTATGATGATGCGCGGCGTGGAAAAACAGAATTCCCGTATGACGACAAGTTCCATGCTGGGAAGTTTCCGCCGTTCCGCCACCACGCGGGCGGAATTTCTGGATCTAATTTCAAAAAACAACCTGAAATAATCTAAAATAAAGCGAGGCAATTAATCAGCGTTTCCCTAAACCGAAAGGAGAATTTTGATATGGGTAGACTCACGGGAACAAAAACGGAAGAAAATCTAAAAACCGCCTTTGCGGGCGAATCGCAGGCGCGCAACAAATATACCTACTTCGCCGGCAAGGCGAAGAAAGAAGGATATGAGCAGATCGCCGCGCTTTTCCTCGAAACGGCCGACAACGAAAAAGAGCACGCAAAAATCTGGTTCAAGCTGCTGCAGGAAGGCGGCGAAATTGCCGGAACCGCTGAAAACCTGAAAGAAGCCGCGGACGGCGAAAATTACGAATGGACGGATATGTACGCGGGATTTGAAAAAACCGCGCGGGAAGAGGGTTTTGCCGATGTCGCGGATTTATTTAAAATGGTCGGCGCGATCGAAAAAGTCCACGAAGAACGCTATCTAAAACTTCTCGCCAACGTCAAAGGCGGGCTTGTTTTCTCGCGCGCCGGCGAAATGATCTGGGAATGCGCCAACTGCGGCCATATCCACATCGGGAAAGCCGCGCCGGAGCAGTGCCCGGTTTGCAAGCACCCCAGGGCTTATTTCAAGCTCAGAGCGGCTAATTTTTAGGAAGCGCTTCACTTAAAGTAGTCAGTGGACAGTGATCAGTGACCAGAAGCAGGCGAGCCGCCGCGCGGCGGCCAGTGATTGCTGACCACTGAACTACTTCCTTTCCATATAACGCCGGGAATCGCCCCATTCGCTATAAGCGATTGAGTCGCCGATTGAAAGTATCCGCGATTCCAGGTCCGCCCCGCTCGCGCCGGCGTCATCTTTGACGTATGGCTTGTTTTCGTACAGTAAATAATCCGAACGATACTTTGCGGGCGTCAGATTCGGCATAAGCACATTAGCGCCGGCGTTCAAGGCTTTTTCGCGCCCGAAAGGATCGAGCGTCTGCAAAGCCGTGGTCGCCGCGATATTTATGTCTTTCATCATAATGCGCAAAAGAGCCGTCATTTTCAGCGTCAGTTTGACGCGCTCATCCGGCGAAGGAATTTCATTGCGAAACCTGTAAAGCGGCGTATCGGGATGCTCGACATATGGCCCCATCCCCACCATATCTATATCGAAGTCGCGGAAGAAAATAAGATCGCCGGCCAGATCGCCGGGCGTCTGAAACGGCAGGCCGATCATTACGCCCGTCCCGACCTGATAGCCGATACGGCGCAGCGCGCCGAGCGCCTCAACGCGCATTGCGTACCTGTGCCGGCCGTCGTCAGGATGCAATTTTTTATAAAGCTCCGGATTTGAAACTTCGACGCGCAGAAGATAACGATGCGCTCCGGCTTCCATCCATCGCCGGTACGTATCTTCGGATTGCTCGCCCAGCGACAGGGTAATGTGCAGTTCGCCGCCCGCCATTTCCTGAATTTTTCGTATTAATTTTTCTATTTTTCCGGCGAACGCCTCATCCGCGCGCTCCCCGGACTGAATGACGATTGAAGCGTAGCGGTTTTCACAGGCGAAACGGGCTGCCGACAACGCCTCTTCATCG
>JAIRVC010000181.1 GCA_031254095.1 Acidobacteriota bacterium | reverse complement strand
TATCGGGTCAGGTCCCATCGTGATCGGGCAGGCCTGCGAATTTGATTATTCCGGAACACAGGCCTGTAAGGCTCTCCGGGGACTTGGTTACGAAATCGTGCTGGTCAACTCGAATCCGGCGACTATCATGACGGATCCCGGAATCGCCGACGCGACATACATTGAACCGCTGACCGTTGAATCCGTCGAGCGGATTATAGCCAAAGAACGCCCCGACGCCCTGCTTCCAAATCTCGGCGGCCAATCGGCGCTGAACCTCGCTTCCGAACTCGCCAAGGCCGGCGTGCTGAACAAATACGGCGTCCAGATAATAGGCGTTCAACTCGACGCCATCGAACGCGGTGAAGACCGTCAGATATTTAAGGACGCCATGGCGAAGCTCGGCATCGAAACGGCCAAAAGCGATGTCGCCACAACACTTGAAGGCTGCGAAAAAATCGCGGATGAACTCGGCTATCCCGTCGTCGTCCGTCCGGCATATACGATGGGCGGAACGGGCGGCGGCATCGCCTATAATCAGGAAGAACTTCTAACTATCGCCTCGCGCGGCCTGTCGGCAAGCCTTGTCGGGCAGGTGTTGATCGAAGAATCCGTTCTCGGCTGGGAAGAACTCGAACTGGAAGTCGTCCGCGACGCCAAAGGGAAAATGATCACGGTCTGCTTTATCGAGAACGTAGATCCGGTAGGCGTCCACACCGGCGATTCTTTCTGCACCGCTCCGATGCTCACGATTTCACAGGAACTTCAAAACCGTTTGCAGGACTACGCGCACCGGATAGTTGACGCCATCGAAGTAATCGGCGGAACCAATGTTCAGTTCGCTCACGATCCGGAAACCGGCCGCGTCGTTGTCATCGAAATCAACCCGCGAACATCGCGTTCATCCGCGCTGGCTTCAAAGGCAACGGGCTTTCCGATCGCTCTGGTTTCCGCGATGCTTGCCGCCGGAATCACGCTTGACGAACTGCCGTACTGGCGCGACGGTTCACTCGACAAATACACGCCGAGCGGCGATTATGTCGTCGTCAAGTTCGCGCGTTGGGCTTTCGAGAAATTTAAAGGAGTGCAGGATCAGCTTGGCACGCAGATGCGCGCCGTCGGCGAAGTAATGAGCGTCGGCAAAAACTTCAAGGAAGCGCTCCAGAAGGCGATTCGTTCGCTGGAGCGGAGCCGCTACGGACTTGGGCATGTCAAACAGTTCGTCGCCATGCCGCTGGATGAATTACTGTTCAGGATCACCGTTCCAAACAGCGAACGGCATTTCCAGATTTACGAAGCCTTGAAAAAGGGCGCGACGGTGGAGCAGATTTGCGACCGCACGAAAATTAAACGCTATTTCATAGAGCAGATGAAAGAACTGGCTGATTTCGAGGAAAAACTGCCGCCGTTCAGGCAGGAATCCCGAAATTCGGCCTTCACGCTTCCTGACGAGCTTTTGATTGAAGCGAAAAAGCAGGGATTCGCCGACAAATACCTTGCGATTATTCTTAACGCCGACGAAAAGGCCGTCCGCGAAAAACGCCTCGCCCTCGGCGTTAAGGAAACCTGGGACGTCATTCCCGTAAGCGGCGTCGAAAATGCACAATATTACTATTCGACATACAACGGAAAGGCGTCGCCGGCGCAAACAACGAACGGCGAGCAGGGAACCGCCAAAAAGGTTCTTGTTTTGGGCGGCGGCCCGAACCGGATCGGCCAGGGAATTGAGTTTGACTATTGCTGCGTTCACGCGGCGTTTGCGCTGCGCGACGCCGGATACGAAACGATCATGGTCAACTGCAATCCGGAAACGGTGTCCACGGACTATGACACGTCGGACAAGCTTTACT
Source organism: Acidobacteriota bacterium (assembly GCA_031254095.1). Classification (GTDB taxonomy): domain Bacteria; phylum Acidobacteriota; class UBA6911; order UBA6911; family UBA6911; genus UBA6911. The sequence continues at coordinate 2,131 of JAIRVC010000181.1, read as the reverse complement.
TTGAGCCTCTGACGGTCGAAGACGTATTAAGCATCTATGAGGCGGAAAAACCGGAAGGGGCAGTCGTACAGTTCGGCGGGCAGACCCCGCTGAACATAGCCGCCGATCTGGAAGCCGCCGGCGTCAAAATTCTTGGAACTACGCCGGAAACAATCGCAATGGCGGAAGACCGCGATCTGTTCCGCCAGATATTGTCCCGCCTTGACATTCCGCAGGCCGAATCCGGCATGGCCAGCAATTTTGAACAGGCTCTCGGCATCGCGAGCCGGATCGGCTATCCGCTGATGGTTCGCCCGTCATTCGTTCTCGGCGGCCGGGCGATGGAAGTCGTCTACGACGATTCGATGCTGCGCGCTTACGTTGACGCGGCGGTCGACATTTCGCCGGAACGGCCGATCCTGATAGACAAGTTCCTCGAAAACGCGACCGAAGCCGAAGCGGACGCGATCTGCGACGGCGCGACGGCGTTCGTTCCCGCCGTTATGGAACACATCGAGCTGGCCGGCATTCACAGCGGCGATTCGGCGTGCGTGATTCCGCCCATCAGTATTCCTCCCCAACACGTTGAAACGATCAAGGAATATACAAAGCGCCTCGCTATTGAGATGGGCGTCGTAGGTTTGATGAATGTCCAGTTTGCCATAGCCAAGGACAAGGTTTACGTTCTGGAGGCGAATCCACGGGCTTCCCGGACGGTTCCGATCGTTTCCAAGGTCTGCGCGATTTCGATGGCGTCATTGGCGACCCGCGCGATGATCGGCGAAAAACTGCAAGACATGGGCCTTCAGGAAAAGACGCTGAAACACTACGGCGTAAAAGAGGCGGTTTTCCCGTTCAACATGTTTCCGGAAGTCGATCCGCTGCTCGGCCCGGAAATGCGGTCAACCGGCGAGGTGCTTGGAATATCCGACTCTTTCGGCCTGGCGTTTTACAAAGCTGAAGAAGCCGCGCAAACAATGCTGCCGACACAGGGAACTGTGTTGATTACGGTCGCCGCGGCGGAGCGGGAGCGGCAGGGCATTGATGCCGTGGCGAAAGCATTCAAGGATCTGGGCTTCCGGATTATGGCCACGAAAGGAACTCACGATTATCTGGCGGCAATAGGCATAGAAAGCGATAAAGTCAACAAGATTCACGAAGGCCGCCCCGACCTTTCCGACGCGATGAAAAACGGTGAAATTCAGCTTGTGATCAATACGCCGATCGGCAAGTCGGGCAATTCCGACGATTCGTACATCCGGAAAACGTCGATCCGGCTGAAGCTGCCGTACATCACGACGCTTGCCGCCGCGCTTGCCGCCGCCAGGGGAATAGAAGCGATCCGCAGGGGTAAGGAAGCCGTTAAGTCGCTTCAGGAATATCGTTAATTAGTGTGTTTCTCTGGAAAGTATTTCACTAATGAAACGCCGATTAAAAGCCGATACCGTTTTCGATATCCACAATAGAATCACCTTTGTGGATATCGCGGGCGGATTCCAGATGGTTCTGAAATCCAAAAGGGACTATAAGGGAATATTATGAATTCAGCTTTGAAAAAATTCCTGTTCTCGGCTGTTATGCTTAATACGACGACTCTCGCCATGGCGGATCAAGACAGTTATGAGACTTTCGGCAATTCCATAAGCCGCGCTTTTGATAAGTATGTCACGGTGGAAGTTGTTTCCCTGTTGGTCATAATTCTGATACTGACGGTTATTGGCGCGATTCTTTTTGAAATTCGCCGCTCAAGTAAAATTAAGCAGGAACTGGCCGATCTGGCCGCGGCAAAATTTGACCTTCAGGCGGAAAAAATGAATTTACGCCCGGGCAACGCGGTTATTCTGAAAAAAATAGCGCAGAAAGCCGGATTGGATGATCCGGGTTCCATATTGAGATTTCCGCAAGTGTTTGAGAGTTCGCTTGATAAGTATTACGAAAGCGAAAAAATCGAATCAATATCAAACGAAATGCTTGTCAAAATAAGCGCTTTGAGGAAAACGCTTGGATTTTCGCCTTTGCCAAGGGGATTAGAGCTTACATCAACAAGGCAGTTTTGCAGCGGCGATGGATGCACGATACAAATCCCGGAAAACGACCCGCAAATCTACAGTGGAATGTGCAATGTAATTGATTCCGAGGAGCGGTACTGGTC
>JAIRVC010000015.1 GCA_031254095.1 Acidobacteriota bacterium | reverse complement strand
GATACAGTTTCTGCGCGATGAAATGGCAAATATGCTCTGGGGAGTGGAGACAATCATCGGAGACGGTTGTGACGGTGTTTTAATCGGCAAAGAGCTTTCCGACGCGGCGCTCTCGGCCGTGGACGCCCAAAAAGGCAAACCCGCCGAAAATAATAATAATGATGAGTATGACTATTCCTTCCTCGTGCAAAACAGGGCGCCATTACACTGGATACCGTTTATACCTCAGAAGATAGATGGGGAAATCCGCGATATCCGGTTCAGAAGGGGCAGAATGCCCATTTTCTTTAACGGCGCCTATCAACCGGTACGTCCGTCAACCGAACTGCTGAAGATACGCGAGGAGAGCAAAACAGCGGCTGACGGCCGGATTGCCAAAAAAATTCTGCCGTATTTTATCAACGAGGAAGAGATAACCGGTTACGGCGTTAAGCTCGTGCTTACCGCGCAAAGGACGCGCTGGTTTTACGGCAAAAGTTTCAATTGGACAGGCGCGAAAAAAGTAATAAGCCAGTATCAGGCGAACAGCGGATTGATGTTCGACGAACTGATGATGAAAAAGAGCGGCAAGCCGATCATTCTGGAAGAAAAAAAAGAGCAGCGGGATTCAAATCCTGAATAACCATGATTCCCGCGATACATATAAACAGTACGGCTCCCTTCGCGATAAAAAGCAAGGGAGTTGCATATCGCATGGAAGATTTTGAGCTTCTTTCCACGGCTCTGTCCGCCCTGATGTGGCGCAAAAAAAACGGTCCCATCAAACTCTATACGGACAAAACCGGGTATGACTATTATGATTCGCTCGGCTTGCTGGATCTGTGGGATGGAGGGATAGACGCCTCGGTTGTGACAAACATTCCGGATACAATAAACCAGGAAATATTCTGGGCGGGCGCGAAATTATTCGCGCTGCGGAACGAAACAACGCCGATAGCCGTAATCGATACGGACCTTATTGTATGGGCAAATCTCGCGCCAGAACTGGCGGACAAGCGATTCGCCGTGCTTCATCGTGAAGAATTATACGAATTCTGTTATATACACGGCGACTTTCTGAAAAAGCGCGGGGATTATCAATTCGACCCGGAGTGGGACTGGTCGGCGTGGCCTTGCAATATGGCTTTTGCATACTTTTCCGATCCGGGCTTTAAAAAATACTACACGGATTGCGCTATAGATTTTATGACGGGAAACGGCGAGTATCCGATGGAGATGATATCGCAAATGGTTTTTGCCGAACAGCGCATGGCGTCCATGTGCGCCATAAAGATGAATGTCCCGATACATCACTTACTAAATAATCCTTTCCAATGGGATAACAGCAGCTTTTCGCATATATGGGGCGGCAAGGATGTCGCCCGGCGCGACCTCCGGCAGCGAAGGTTGCTCTGTACCGCCATTTTACGGAAGATTAAAGAGCATTTCCCTAATTATTACAACAAGTTAATCGACATTAGGCCATAGGCGGCGCTGAGGGGTCAGCGCTGTTCTGAATTTTATTCTTTCTTATTCGGCATATTTATTTATAATGCAGGGCGGTATTCCGGCCACGGAAAGTTCCGGCGCGACTGAAACGTAAATCTGGTGCGGAACGCAGTAGGTATATGGCCGCAAGGGAAGACTAAATTTATTAAAGGAATTAAAGTTATGAGCACTCAGCCTGAAATTTCAGACTCCGGCGCGCCTGCCGGCGCTCTGGTGTTCCTGCGCGGCGAAAAAGGCGCCGATTTCGCGGAAATCCATTCCAGCCTTTTGCGGCAAGACGGTGTTGCCGCAAGCGTTCCCGTGCTTGGCGACTGGAATATCCTGTTGCGTCTCGCGGCAAAAGACCGGGAAAGCCTGAAACGGCTCGTCGAAAAATGTATCGGCTCCGTAAAAGGCGTGGAGGGTTTCGAGGCGCACTACTGCGAAGAAACCTGGAAGGCGTCCGGCGGCAACGACGAACTCAACGCAACCGCCTGCGCCGTTCTTGATGTGGATTCCGGCGGCCTTTCCACGCTCGTCGCGCGGTTTCGCGCAATGGCCGGAGTTGTTGAAGGCAATGTGACCGCCGGCGGCAAAAAGATGGTTCTGTTTTTGCGGGGAAACTCTTTCCGTGAAATCAGGGACGTTGTCAGCGGCGAAATTCGTCCGCTCCCCGGCGTTTTGCGCGTCAAATTACTTAACGCTATGAATTTTAGTTAAATATTAGGATGTATAGGCCATGACTCAAGAAAGCTGTAATTGCCGGCCTGAACCGTCGGCGTTTGAAAAAGTATTATGGCAGTACAGGGGAGAGTCTGGAATGCTCATTCCCATGTTGCAGGCGGCGCAGGAAAGCTACGGCTATGTGCCATCGTTTGCCATTGAACAGATATCGTCCGTTACGGGAATTCCCGAAGCGGAGGTCTGCGGCGTCATTACCTTTTATACGCAGTTTCGCCTGAAACCGCTGGGCAGGCATGTTATCCGGCTCTGCAAAGGGACGGCGTGCCATGTCGTAGGCGCGGAAACGATCGGGCAGGTCATTTCCGACGAACTCAATGTTCCGCCTGACGAAACGACCGATGACGG
>JAIRVC010000099.1 GCA_031254095.1 Acidobacteriota bacterium | reverse complement strand
ACGGAGACCCAAATGAAAGTTGGAATTGGTTACAGCGATAATCCCGATACCGCCGCGGCAGGAACGCAGGCTATACAAATGGCCCTGTCAAAGGGCGAAAGAGAAGATTCCTGCGATTTTGTTTTGCTGTTTGCCACCGCGCGGCACGATCAATATACATTGCGGGAAGCGGTTGCTGGAGCAGCGGGAGCGTCAACGCCGGTTTACGGCGGCGGCGCGGCCGGGATTATAACCAACGACTATTACGGATACGCGGGCGATCAGGTTGCCGCGGCTTGTGTCTGGCTGGACGGCGTCGAATGCAAAACGTTGATTGAACGCGGTCTGAATAAAAGCGAGGAAGAAACCGGAATAAGGTTAGGCAGGCGGCTTTCTGAAATCGGGACAGGCCCGCAATCTCCCGTCATGCTGTTTTATGACGCCTTTGACACTTCCGATAACGGCGTCCGTATGCTTATGGCCACATGGCTTTTGGAAGGGATAAAAAAAGGGCTCGGCTTCCTGCCCGATTTGACCGGAGCGGGCTTGATGGGCGACCACATCTGTACGCCGGCAGGCCAGTTTGTCGATGGTGAAATAGATAAATATACCGCGACCGCGTTTGCCTTTTCGGGCGATATTCGCGTGGACAGCGTTATAATGCACGGCTGCCGCCCGGCGACAGGGTATTTTACCGTTACAAAAGCGCAGGGGCCGGTTATTCTTGAAATAAACGGCAAACCGGCTATCCGGTTTATAGACGAGCTGATCGAGTCCGCTGTAGAGCCCGAAGAATATCCGTTCTTTTTGATATTTGGTGTAAACCACGGCGATCGCTGGGGCGAATACGATGAAGATTATTACGCAAGCCGTCTCTGCTTGGCAATCGACAAAGACCGCGGCGGAATCGTCATGTTTGAGCCCGACATGATTGAAGGAACCGAATTCAGGCTGATGTTCAGAGCTTTGGACCTTGATTACATTCCGCCCAAAATTGAAAAGGCGTTCGACGACCTCGGCGAACGGGAGCCGGTTTTCGCGATTTATATTGACTGCGCCGGACGCTGCTCAGGTTACGGCGGCATGGGCATGGAAGACGCGCCGGTCATTCAAAAAGCCGTGGCGGGACGAGCGCCTGTTCTCGGCCTTTATACCGGCGTTGAAATCGCGTCCATTGGCGGGCGCCCGAGAGGGCTTGACTGGACAGGCGTGTTCTGCCTTTTTTCACAGCGCAAGGCCGGCGGCCGAAATGCCGGCAGAGCTTCCGAAAAACCCGTATGGAACAAAGAAATGGCGTCCTCCGAATCAAAACAGCCGCCCGTGGAAGCGGCAATGCGCCTTGCGGAGCAAAACGCGGCCAGAATTTTATCATTGCAAAATACGTCGATAGCCATACGCCATGAACTGGAACAAAAACGCAGAGGTTTCAGCCTTCTTGCCGAATTATCCGCGTCGTTGAAACATGGCGTGAGCTATGAAAGCGTGTTTATACCGGCGGCAAAACGGATCAACGCCGCTTTGAACATGCAGCGTACAATTGTAATGCTAAAGGGCGAGGACGGGTTGTTTGTGCCCGAAGTGCTGCAGGGGTATGGAACGCTTGAAAAAGCAAAATTCGCGGGATTGCATTTGAAATTCCCGGCAGAAATGCTTGACACGGATCGCCCCGTTCTTGTTACGGGCGCTGATCCGGAGCAACGCTTAAAAGAGATCAGGGAATTGTTCGGGCTCCCATATTTTATTTCCTCCCCTGTTGTTATACATAACGAAATAATCGCCGTTCTGATAACAGGCCGGTTAATGGAAGCCGCGCCCTTTCTTGTGCGGTTAAGTCAAAACGACGCCGAAACCATGCAGGCCATAAGCGCGCTTTTGGCTTCGGTCGCCGCAAGCAGGCGCCTTGCCGCCTACGAAGAACGAAACCGCATCATGATCGACACCATACCCATATGTTGTACCCTTTGGGACGAAAATGGGAAACAGGCCGACTGCAATCAAAAAACCCTTTCCATGTTCGGGCTTTCAGACAGAAATGAATATATTGAAAAATTTCCTCAGCTCTCGCCCGAATATCAACCGGACGGCCGCCTTTCGTCGGAAGCGGCGCTTGATTATGTCAGAAAAGCGTTTGTCGCGGGCGAGGTGAAATTCGATTGGACTCACATGCAATTAAACGGCGAGCTTATCCCGACGGAAGTCAGTCTCGTCCGTGTTCCGAAAGGCGAAAACTACATAGTGGTCGGATATATCACCGATCTGCGCGAGCGGCAGGCAGTTAATATGAAGATGGCCGAGGCGCAAAAAGCCGTAGAGAGAAACCTGAAAGCTAAAAATGAATTTCTGGCGTCAATCAGCCATGAAATACGAACTCCGATGAACGCGATTACCGCAATGTCCCGCGTTTGCGGAGAACAAAATGATTTGACCGGCAATCAAAGGCACATCATAGAACAGGGAATTCGATCCACAAAACTGTTGACTTCCGCCATTGAAACCATATTGGACTTTTCCATGCTCGATTCCGGCCGGATGTCGCTCCAGGCGGGTGAATTTTCGATCCGTGACCTGATAAACGACATTTGCCAAATAGCGGGCAGAGAAGCGGAAAAAAAATCATTGTCGTTGCGCGCGTCCGTGGATTCCGGCGTTCCCGGGCGGCTGGTCGGGGATTCGTTGCGGCTGCAGCAGGCATTGATGAACATTGTTATGAACGCGGTCAAGTTTACCGAAAAAGGCGGTATAGAAATCAATGTGTCGTCGCGCGAGAAACTTGAAAACGGAAAGTTATCTTTATTATTAGAGGTTCGCGACACCGGGATCGGCTTCAGCGAAGAAAAAATAACGAATATTTTCACGCCGTTTGTTTCGGGCGATACAAGTTATAGCCGGAAATATGAAGGTTTGGGGATGGGGCTTTCGGTCAGCAACGGACTTGTCGCGCTGATGGGCGGGAAAATAACTTATGAAAGCAGTCCGGGTAAAGGAAGCGTTTTTAAAATTGAGGTTCCGCTATCCGTTCCGGAAACAAAAAGCGCGGAAGAAAAGACCGCGGAAAAAACCGGCATGGAAGCCTTGCGCGGCTTGCGCGTGCTTGTGGCTGAAGACAACAGCATCAATCAAATGATTATGAGTGAATTGCTGACAACCGTCGGCGTTGAGGTAACGATAGCGGAAAACGGCATACAGGCGTTGGATGAAATAGAAAAATCCGGCTTCGACGTCGTTCTCATGGACATTCAAATGCCGGAAATGGACGGCTTGACGGCGACAGCCCAAATCCGCACAGACAGCCGCTTTGCCGATCTCCCCATATTGGCCATGACCGCCAACGCCGGAGCCGAACATTTGAAAGAAAGCCTGAGCGCGGGAATGAATGATCATCTTACAAAGCCCGTGGATGTACAGCAGCTCTATAGCGCGCTGGTTAAATGGGGAAGGCGCAATTAATCAGCGCTTCCCTGACGGCGGCCGGCAATCAGCGACCGGAAAAATCCGCCATGAATCATCTTTGGGATGACATCCGGGATGAAGCTGTCAGGCGAGAGCGGCGCGTACCGCCGCCGGGATTTCGGCCGCCCTGCCGTCGCGGACTACAACGGACGTAACGCTGCCGTAAACGGCGGCCTGGTCTGGCGCTTCGTCGAGAAATACTTCAAACCCGTATTTTATGGATGTGCGCCCCAATGCTTCAGGCCAGAGCCGGATTGTAATTGCCGCGCCTACTTTCAGGACTTTTTTGTAGCTACATTCGACATGCACCCTCGGCAGGAGATAGTCGTCTTTCAGCTCCTCCCAACGTATACCGATGCTGCGCAGCAGTTCCCATTCGCACTCGCCGACGTAATCAAAGATCCGCGGATAATAGATTATTCCGGCCGGGTCGGCGTCTGACCAGCGGACGATTCTTTTCAGTTCAATTGCTTTCATGTGAAAACTCAGGGCTGGTATAGCGCGCCTCGATGCGGCTCTGAATGCCGCCGCGCGGCGAAAATTCACCGCGCACCCGCATGGAGACGGGTTTGCACGCGGCGGCAAGATCGCGCAGAATCCGGTTCACCGCGTTTTCATAAAAAATTCCGATATCGCGATAAGCCGTGATGTACTCCTTGAGCGATTTCAATTCCAGGCACCATTTGTCCGGAACGTAATTGACTAAAAGCGTTCCAAAATCAGGCAGACCTGTTTTGGGGCAGATGGCGTTGTATTCCGGCAGCACGATTTCAATTTCGTAGCCCGGATACTGGTTTTCCCAGCACTCGATTTCGGGCAGCGGCGCGTCAATGCCGGCCCTTGCGTGATCTTCCGTATAATTCCTCATATAATTCATTCCCTCATTTGCTCAACATTTACCCATGTACCCATAGCTTCATTCCGGAATTTACCCTATAAAGATGGTTCACGGCGGATTTTCTGACCACTGATAACTAACCACTGGCCGCCGCAAGGCGGCTCCCAAATCATGAAACACGGGCGCGAGTTGTTGCTTTAGGCAACCTCTGAAAACCCCAAACTCTGCGTTACGCTCCTTCGGCAAAATACTCATTTACCTCAAATGTAAACTCCGCTTTTGCCTCAGTCGCAAGCCTTGATTTTGGGGTTTTCAGAGGTTGCCTTTAGTTTCCCTCATTAGATTCCGCGCGCGATAAATCCATTCCCGGTTCCGTTTGCGGAAAAAACGCGGATTTGCCTTTGCCTGATCAATAATCATATTCAACTGAAACCACGCGCCGTCCGCGTCGCCCGATTCCAGCAACGCGGCCGCCAGCCAGTAACGCCCCTCCGGATCCGCGCCGCGCCGGGAAAGAAAGAATGTCAAAAATTCCTTTCCTTTTTCAACGCTGCCGGTGTTGAGGTAAGCTTTGCCGACTTCCCGGAAAATATCCCCCTGACCGTATTCCGGGTCAAGCCTGTACGCTTTTTCGTAGCATTCCAACGCCTTGCCCCAATCCTTTTTTCGCTCACAGGCAAGCCCGAAATAGTAATAATACTCGGCAACCTGCTGCGTAATCTTCACGGCCGCGTCAAAATGCCCGCGCGCCGCGTCCGGATTTCCCCGGTCAAGACCGATGCGGCCGAGCTGATAATGAGCGTCGGCATCCTGCGGATTAATCGTCAGCGTGCGCATGTTTCTCTGAAAATCGCCGGTTCCAGCCCGCCCCGCGCCCAGATTTCGGACCCAGCCCGCCGCAAAGTAAAACAGTGGAATCAGAAACAGAAAAGGGAGGGACCAGATAAATACCGATATAGCCCAAAATATGGGCGCCGTCAGCGCGGAGAGGGCAAAAACGCCGCAGGTTCTTGTCGGAGACAGATAATTCAGCCGCATGACCGCCCAAAACGTATATATCAAAAGCAGCAGCGACCGAATCAAATACGCTATGGATATCTCGACAATGTCGCCAAAAATCAGAAAATGCACTCTTGTCCATTGCAGCGGCGCCGTAACCAGAAAGACCGCTCCCCAAAGCGGGAATAATACGGCAATATGCGCGCGGTATTCAGCGACGGAAAAGGACAGGCCGAGGCCGTCGTCGGAAAACGCGTTTGACAGCGCCACTATGGCGGGGACAAATAAAAGCAGTAAAAATATGAGTTCACGCGCCAGATCGGCGGCCGGCCCGGCAAAGGACAATCCACCCAGGGGCGAAAATCCCAGCAAGGACGCATAGACGACGCCGCGCACAAGCGCGTAAGCCAGATAACCAGCAATATAGCAAACTATGCCCGCCATAACGGATTGACCGTCGGCCAGCGCCCGCAACGCCGCGGTTTGCAAACCCAATGAACCCAGAAGATTTTTCAGCCACATAATGCTTGTTTTCCCATTACTTCCTTTAATCAGCGCTTCTTTAAAGCGCAAACAGCAGAAATACTATTGCAGCCAGGGCAAAAACGAAACCCGCAATAATTCTCGGCCAATGCTTTTGCAGGCTTACCTCCCTGAATATAAAGATTCCGATAAGTATCGTCCAGACGGCGTTCAACTGGGTTATACTCCACGAAACCCCGCCCGCGATCATGGTATACGAAAACATGCTGAGGATTGTTGCCGCTAAATACATCGCGCCCGACATGACCGGCAGCCATGTCTTGCGTGAAACGCGCAATACTTCTTCTGGTTTTCGTGTTTGAATAATAAAAATTATTGCGGCTGAAATGACAACGGATAACGAGTGATACAGTAACTGGCTGTATATGAATCCCTGATTTGTAATTATCTTGTTTATAAACGCGGTAACGCCGAAGCTGGCGGCGGCAAGCAGCGCGAATAATATCCCGCCGATATTCGACCGTTTGTTTATCAGCGCTTCCCTGTCAACGATTGTAAACAGCACCGCGGAAATAAACATCATTGTCATGCCAAGAAGAAGCCAGATGACTTTTGAGCCGACGACTTCGCTCAAAAACGCCAGCATTAAAATCGTGCCGATCGGCCCCTGAAAATTTTTCCACTGGTTGAACCGGGTAAGTCCGATTTTATCAATGGCAATATTAAAAGAGGCGATGCCGCATACCCACACAACTCCTCGAAGCGCCGTCAGGAAATGCCAGCGGCTGAACAGGTTTTCCTGTTCCCTGAGGCCAAAACCCCACACGACGGAACAGATGGCCACGCTCCCGGCCAGATACGCGACTCCGACCCACATTGTATAAAGCACCGCGTTCTGTTTTGAAAACTTCCGGGGAACGGCATAAACGGCGAAAAGAACGCTCACTATAACGGCAAAAATAACGCCCGAACCCATGTTTTTTATCCGCCCGTACTGCGTCCGCAAAGGACGATTCGTTTTCCGCCGGTATTTTATTCCCTGTGGAACAAAAAATCATGTTGTTTAGCAGGATTTGCGCGGGGTTGCAATTACTCCAGAGGCAATCCAGTAGTAATCAATTCCGCACAAGCAATCTGTACGTCCTGTTACGATTGCCGCCTTCCGTGACAAGAAAGCCTTCAGTAACCATCTCTCCTAATATACGCCGAGCTGTTCCGGGCGCACGGTCAAGAATTTGCGCGGCGGTCTGCGCGTTGATTTTCTCATGCCTTTCAAGGTGTCCAATCAGCTTTTCCTTTTGCGCGTTATCGCTCACTTTAATT
>JAIRVC010000071.1 GCA_031254095.1 Acidobacteriota bacterium | reverse complement strand
ATAATCACTTTGAGCGGGTTTTGAAATTTTTGCTGAACTCAATTGGCAGTCATGTTTCCGCGAACAACATAACAAATGTTCTTAAAGCAAATAATATTGCCGTGTCAAGAAACACGGTGGAAAACTACATAAGCGCTCTTTCCGAATCCTATCTGTTTTACAAATGCCATCGCTATGATGTTAAGGGAAAAAATATTCTGGCCACAGGGGAAAAGTATTACGTGGCGGATTTAGGTTTTAAACGAGCCTTGCTGGGAAGCGAAAATACGGATTATGGGCACAATCTGGAAAACATAGTGTACCTGGAACTTTTGCGCCGTTCCGACAGGCTGTATACCGGAAAGTCAAATGATAAAGAAGTTGATTTCGTTCAAATAGATAAAAGCGGCTACAAAAATTATTTTCAGGTCGCCTGGAACGCGATGGACGGCAAAACCCTGGAACGGGAACTGGCGCCGCTGAACGCGATCAGAGACAGCAACGCAAAATACCTGCTCACAATGGATACGTTTTCCGGCGACAGTTACAACGGCATTCGCAAGTTGAATGTAATTGACTGGCTCATGGAATAATTTTAGGGAATCTCTTAAAACCCCAAACTCTGCGTTACGCGGCCGATCCAAAATGCATTTACGTCAAATGTAAACTCCGCTTTTGTCCCGGCCGCAAGCCTTGATTTTGGAGTTTTAAGAGGTTCCCTTTGATCAGTATTTCCTGGCTCAACGCCTTTCAAAGCCGTTTTTTCCGGTACCGCCTCCGGCGTTATGCCCGTTTCGTCCCCAATAAGCGCCGTCGAGCGCCCGATATTGAATCGCTTCCGCGATATGCCTGGCATCTATCCGTTCGCATTTTTCCAAATCGGCCATGGTGCGTGAAACACGGAGAATCCGGTCATACGCGCGCGCCGAAAACCCGAGCCGCGAAACGGCGTTTTCCATTTTCTTTTCCGATTCCGCGTCGAGCCGGCAAAAGCGCCGCAGCGCCGCCGACGTCATAAGCGCGTTGGATGAAACGCCGAATTCCTTCAGGCGTTCTTCCTGAATTCGCCGCGCGTTCAGGACACGCTCACGGATTGCGGCGGAATCTTCGGCGGGCGTTTCAACGGCGAGTTCTTTGTATGGAACCGCCGGAACCTGGATATGCAGGTCAATCCGGTCGAGCAGCGGCCCGGATATGCGCCCAAGATAACGTTGAACCAGCGGCGGCGTACAGGAACAGGGGTGCAGCGGGCTTCCAAAATGCCCGCAGGGGCAGGGATTCATTGCCGCGGCAAGCATGAAGCGCGCGGGAAATGTCGGCGACATCGACGCGCGCGCGATGGTCACCTCTCCGTCTTCCAGCGGCTGGCGAAGCACATCCAGCACTCGCCGCTGAAATTCCGGAAGCTCGTCGAGAAACAACACTCCGTTATGCGCCAGGCTGACCTCGCCCGGACGCGGCAGAACGCCGCCGCCGATCAGTCCCGCGTCGGAAATGGTGTGGTGCGGCGCGCGGAAAGGGCGCGCGGCTATAAGGCCGGTTTTCCCCGAAAGCACTCCGGCGACGGAATGAATTTTGGTCGTTTCTATGGCTTCATCAAAATTCATTGGCGGGAGAATTGTCGGCAGCCGGCGCGCCAGCATTGTCTTTCCCGAACCGGGCGGGCCGATCAGAACAATATTGTGCCCTCCGGCCGCCGCCACTTCCAAAGCCCGCCGGGCCTGGTATTGTCCTCTAACCTCTCTGAAATCAACGGCGTATCCGACGCTTTCTTTAAATATCCGGTTGTGGTCTACCTTAATCGGCTGAACCGGCGTCTTGCCGTTCAGAAGGTCGGCGACCTCAAGCAGATTCCGCACCGGAAAAACCTGAACGTTTTCGACCACCGCGGCCTCGGAAGCGTTTTCCTCCGGAACCACAAGATGGCGCAACCCTCTTTCCCTCGCCATCGCTGCCACGGGAAGCGCTCCCTTTACCGGACGCACTGCCCCGTCAAGTGAAAGTTCTCCCATGAACAGGAACGACGAAAAATCACGTCCGCGCACGCATCCCGTCGCGCCCAGAATGCCGACCGCCATCGGCAGATCGAAAGCCGATCCTTCCTTGCGAAGATCGGCCGGCGCGAGGTTGATCGTAATATGCTGTTTGGGCAGAGCAAAACCGCAGTTGCGCAGCGCCGATTTCACGCGCTGGCCGCTTTCGCGCACCGCTGCGTCAGGCAGTCCAACCGTCATCAGGCTAAGTTTGTCGCCGAAACTTAAATCAACTTCCACAAAAACCGGGCAGGCTTTTATTCCAAAAACCGCGGCGGAATGTACACGAAATAGCATTATGGCGTCGCCTCCTTACAGTTATATCTAACGACGACGGCGGCTTTTGAGCGAAATTTTCTTAAAGAAAATTACATTTGAACCGATTTTATTATAGATAGTATCGTTTGGAGATGGAAAAGAACCGGCAAGGCTGCCGCCTGACCGAAATTGCAGAGTTGGCCGGATTTACACTCACAGGCAATCAATCAGCGTTTCCCTTTGGAAGGATTAACTTTATGGCAGATTATTCGAAGAAAAAAAGCGTATTGAGAACAAGAGTCATATCCGACGAATTTCAACCCAAAAGCAAGGAATCCATAAAGCAATCCATATTGGATCATCTCAGATATACCCTGGGAAAAGATGATTACAGCGCGACAAAGCTCGATATATATACAAGCGCCGCTCTTACCGTAAAAGACTATCTTGCTGAACGATGGTCAAAAACACAGGAGGATTACTATCATAAAGGCGCGAAAAGAATTTATTATCTGTCCCTTGAATTTCTTATGGGAAAAAACCTTGCCAATTCCATTATGAATCTGGGAATTTATAAAGAATTTGAGGAAGCGGTAAAAGAACTTGATTTTGACATAAATATGCTCGACGAAATTGAATTTGACGCAGGCCTCGGCAACGGCGGTCTTGGACGTCTTGCCGCGTGTTTTCTTGATTCAATGGCGACGCTGGAACTTCCCGCATATGGGTATGGAATAAGATATGAGTACGGAATTTTCTTTCAAAAAATACAAAACGGATACCA
>JAIRVC010000042.1 GCA_031254095.1 Acidobacteriota bacterium | reverse complement strand
TTTTAATGTAGGTCAATTCTTCATCGGTGATCTGTAACGACAGTTTGTGCTTTACATACGCCTCATGGCCGAGGTTGTATAGATAGGTAATATATTGGATGCCGCCGCCCTCCAGCGCCTTTTGCACGACCGAAATAACGGATTCCAGTTCCTTTTTCTGTGTCGATAATGATACCGGGCTGAAAATCAACGGGAAAAAATCTCTGGCGACTATGTCGCCGTATACGTCAAAAGCCGCTTCCGCGGGGCCCTCGTCGATGAAAGCGTCAACTTTATCGCTTTTGAGCAGGTCATAAGCCTCGCTGTAATCATCGATAAAAATCGATTTAAACTCTTCGTTTGAATGCAGTTTTATCTCGTTTTCCGTGGTGGTTCCCCTTAAAAACGCGTATCTAAGGGGACGCAACGCGGCTACATCTATGAGAGGCATACTGTCCACGTGCCGAATAAGCTTTATTACACGGCTCGCGATGGCGTCCGTCATAAAGTAAATATGATCCTGGTCATCGACCGAAGTCTTGCGGCGTTCCTCCGTGGCTGTAAGATCGCCTGTAAAGTCGATTGCGCCGCTTTCAAGACCGTCAATCAGCTCATTCCATTCATAAAGCGCGGGTTTAAACTGTATGCCGAACAATTCGGTAAGCCATTCGCAAAACAGGACTGAAAAGCCACTGATTTTGCCGTCCCTGTCTGTAAACGCCTCTGTGGCCGGATTTGAGCCGTAAATAAAGAAACTGTATTTACGCCGGAACTCTTCGACGGCTTTGATCTCGTCGTCCGTCACGCCCGGTATGTCGCGAAACGAAGCATATCGCGGCATTTCACTATTCCTCGTTACGGCATCGGACTTTTTACAGCCGGGCGACGCAACAACGAAGATCAGCGTTGCAAGGATAAGAAATACAGTACGGCTCACTTTTAGAATTTGATTCATTATGCTTTATCTTACTATTTTTCCGCCGCCAGGTTTTTTATATGCTGGCCAATTTTTTTGTCCTCTCTTTGTATATGGTTGACCAGCCATCTCACAACGATTTTATTTACATCGCTGCTTAATTCCGTTGACGAGCCTCCCATCGTAAATTTTTCCACAAGACCGCCCACGGTAGCCTTAAAGTCATCGTGAAGGCGTTTGTGCCTTTCGTATCCCGGATAGTTGCATTTAAGTTGCAAAGCTTCTTCGTCGTCAAAATGCTGCACGGTGTAGTTGACTAAAAAGTCCAACGTGCCTTTTAACCTTATTAAATCGCTTCCGTCGGAACACGCTTCGACAAGCCCGCTCACCAGCTCAAACAACTTGCGGTGCTGCGCGTCAACCCAGTCATGTCCAAGGCAGAATTCTTCCTTCCATGCCAATCCGGATGTTACTTCACTTTTATCTCTGTTGTCTTCCATAGTTTCCTCCAGCTTTTATCCTGAAATTCTACTACGAAATTTCCAGTGGAACACTTATTAATCGGATATTAATCGGACCAGATGAAGAACCGTGAGTATTGAGCCAGATATATAAGGATCAAAATCGCTTCCACGGCAAGAAGGCTTATGAGGTTGCGGTGCTCGCGGTTTTTCCGCACGCGCGGCCATGAAAACCGCGCCGGCGGTCCGGCGGTTCCCGCTGTTTCCGGTTTTTCCGGGCGGACGGGTTTTTTCGGAAAAAAAAGAGGCGTAACGCGGGCGTATTCAAGAAAGTCCGCGCCGTAGGCTTGTTCGAGATCGCTTTCCTCGGCGCGCATGACCGGAAGATAGACGCCGATAAAAAAGAGCGCGAAAAACGGCAGCAGCCAATATCCCTGTCCGGCGAGAATGACTCCAAACGCCATTAAAAACGAACCCAGATAAAGCGGGTTGCGCGTATACGCGTAAGGGCCGCTCCGGGCAAGCCGCACCCGCTTTTCAATATGTCCCGCCGCCCATACGCGCAAAAGCGCGCCCGCGAGCGTGAAAAAGCCGCCGATCATCAACGACCTGGCGGACGGGTGCATAAAGAGCAGAAAGATTACGCCAAGCGCCGTTCCCGCCGGAACGCGGATTTTTTGAGCAAGGCGCATCCATGACGTCGTGGAAGACGTTTTTGAATCCATGTCGTGCCGTTATTCCTCCGTCACGCCGGGGGCGGCGTCGCCATATTCGCCGCCGCGATCCCGTACATACGGTATTTCAAGCCATTTCGCGGCTTCCGCCTGCGCGCCGTTTGTGTCGTCCTTCGTATTTTGCGCCCTTGTATATTCCGCCATCGCCCTTTGGCGCTGGCCAAGGATGTCGTAAATTTTCCCCAGATGGATGTAGCACCACACTTCAATCCATTTCGGATCAAGATCGCCGTTGAGCGTTTCCCGGAAAGAATTGGCGGCCGCCTGCAGGTTGTACTGCTCAAAAAAAGTTTCCCCCAGCTTGTATCTTGCCAGCGACTTTCGCGGCGACAGTCTAAGCGCTTCGTCATAGGCGCGGACGGCTTCTACGAAATTATTTGACCGCCGCATGTCGTCTCCAAGCGCTATCTGAACCGATGTGCGCAGCTCCACCGAATCGCGCAAAATTTTATTCCGTGGATCCACGACGATTTTTTCCGGTTTTGCGAAAAATGTGAAATCAAACGGCGCGGATTTTCCGCTTACTTCGATGGTCTTCATTTCCTCCCTGTCGCCGCTTGAAGCGACGATTTCGACAGGCATCCGGAAAAGATCATTCGCCTGCCTGATTGCGCCCGTCATTCGGAAACCGTCCGCCGTTCTGTAAAGGACATAATCAACCTGCATGTTTGGTATGCCGGTCGTATCGAGCCACTGCGTGAAAAACCAGTTCATATCCCTGTCGAAAACATCCCGAGCCAGCCTTTGAAACACCGCCGTACCGCCGCCGTTTTTCGTCGCGGCCTCAAAATATTGCTTCAAAAGGGCGCTGAATTTTTCCTCGCCCATAATTCCATGAAGCATGTGGGCGACCCACGCGCCTTTTCCCGCCACCACCGACTCATATCTATCCGACCGATAGCCGAGCGAAATTCCGTCGCGAACGGAACTCTTGTCTTCAAACTTGAGAGCAAGTATTGCCAGCGCGTCGATTTCTTTTTTAAACGCTTCGTCGCCGCCTTCTTCGCCGAGGTAACGCGCCGAGGAAAAATATGAAAGCCCGTCGGCGAGCCAGAGATCCGCGCCGGAGGAAACGCCGGCGTTTTCGTGCCACCACTGCGCGGAGGCGCGGCGTGAAAGCTCAAGGATCGCAGGTTCGTCCATGGCGAGTTCGCGTTTTGTAACAAAGATTGTTCCGGCCATTCCAGTCTGCCTGACAAGCGCGTCGTCCACCTCCACAAGCCTGAAAACGGCGCCTGACGCGGGCGGCCCGTAGGCGTCGCGGTAATACGCGAGAATTTTGCCGAGGGCTTCCGCGTTTCTTTCCATTGCGCCGGATGTTTCGCCTTTAAAAAAACATTCGATGGTAAAACCGCCCGTCTGAACTTTTTTCAGCGAATAGTGTCC
>JAIRVC010000366.1 GCA_031254095.1 Acidobacteriota bacterium | reverse complement strand
ATCCAGGAACAGTTCTGGGGCTTTATCGGCTTTGACGACTGCCGCCATGAACGCGTATTTACCGGCGAGGAGGAAAAGATCCTGCGCTCGAGCAGTCTTTTGATCGCCAACGCGGTTGTCCGCAACGAGATGACGCAAAGCATTAAGGAGAAGGAGGACTATATCAGGCTGATGCTGGATGCCTCCCCGGTCAGTTGTTTGATTTTTGACGCGGACATGAACGTCCTGGAATGCAACGAGGCCGCCGTGCGGCTGTACGGCTTAGAGGATAAAAAGGCGTATATCGAGAGATTCTTTGAGCTTTCTCCCGAGTACCAGCCCTATGGCGAGCGGTCCGCCGACCTGGCCGTGGCGTTTATCAACAAGGCGTTCGAGGGAGAGCGGTGCGTCTTTGACTGGATGCACCAAACGCCGGACGGTACGCTGATCCCGGCGGAGATCACGCTGGTCCGCGTACAGCACGGGAAGGATTACGTCGTGGCCGGGTATGCGCGCGATATGCGCCAGATCCGCGAGGCTGAGGAACGGATGCGGCTGATGCTGGATTCGTCCCCGCTGTGCTGTCAGATCTGGGACAAAAACATGAACGTCCTGGACTGCAACGAGGCCGCCGTACGGCTGTACGGGGTCAAGGATAAGCAGGAGTATGTCGAGCGGTTCTTTGAGTTTTCGCCCGAGCGCCAGCCCGACGGGCAGATATCCGGCGAGAAGGCCAAGATCATGGTCACCAAGGCGTTTGCGGTCGAGCGCTGCACCTTTGACTGGACGCACCAAACGCCGGACGGCACAACGATCCCGGCGGAGATCACACTGGTTCGCGTGAAGCTCGGGGACGACTTCGTCGTGGTCGGGTATACGCGTGATAAACGCGAGTAGGGGATGGCGTCCCCATTGTTCTAAAAGCTACTACAGATTTATATTTTAGGAGGATGAATAGAATGGAGCTTCTTTTTATTGTCTTGGGAATTATGTGGTACATTATATCTGCGGTGCAAATGCTCCTGGCCTATGGAACAGCATACAGGCTTACAAAAAGAGGCGGCGACAATGGTTTGGCGCTTTTCGGATGGTTTTTTGTTATAGGCTTTGCGTCAATGATTCCGGGTTTGGGTATTTACTTATGGTCTAAATACAAACACATATAATAAGCATACTCAGTATGGAACGCCGCCCCCGACGTCCCGCACAACAGGTTTGTCATCACTCTAAGCCGCCTGTCTATTTCAGACAGGCGGCAGAATTGTGTATTGATATCTCCCAATGAGCCGCTAATACTTCCCAAAATCCGCTTCGACCGGCGCGTACTCCATTTTCTCCGGCATGGCGAGCTGTTTCATTTGGGGCTTAGGCGCGCCGGACGACAGTCCCGGCCGGCCGCTGTTTTTGAGCTTGAACTGCGCGACCAGGTCCTCCAGAACGGACGACTGCCCACTCATTTCCTCGCTGGCGGCGGCGCTTTCCTGCGCTGTGGCGCTATTCTGCTGGACGACCTTGGCCACCTGGTCAATGCCCTCGTTGATCTGCTCAATGCCGGCCGCCTGCACTTCGGAAGACGACGCGATCTCGCTCACGATCTGGCTGCTCTCGTTGATGCCGGACACGATCTCCTCGAGGGACGCGGCGGTCTCGTCGGCGATCTTCGCGCCCAGTGCGGCCTTTTCGATGGAGTTGGCGATCAGGCTGCCGGTATCCTTGGCGGCCTCGGCGCTCTTGGCAGCCAGACTGCGGACCTCCTCAGCGACGACCGCGAAGCCCTTGCCGTGCTGCCCCGCGCGGGCCGCCTCCACGGCGGCGTTGAGGGCTAGGATATTCGTTTGGAACGCGATGTCGTCGATAACCTTGATGACCTTACTGATGCTCTGGCTGGCGGCGCTGATGTCCTTGACGGCCCCCATCATCTCGCTCATCTGGCGGCTGCCCTTTTCGGCGTTGCCCTTGATAGTCGTGCCAAGCATGGCGGCGCGTTCGGCCATGCCGGCGTTGGTCTTCGTCTGGTTGGCGATTTGGGTGATCTCGGCGGACAATTGCTGGACGGAGGACGCCTGCTCGGTCGAGCCCTGCGCCAGCGCGTGCGCGCCGTCGGCAATCTGCTTGGAGCCCGCGGCGACCTGCGCGGAAGACGTGTTGATGTCGCCGAACAGGCTGTTGAGGTTATCGACCATATGCTGCAACGCGTTGCCCAGCGTGTCGTCGGCGGACTTGCGCTCCACCTCGACGGTCAGGTCGCCCTTCGCGACGGATTCCAGTTCCTGGGCGATGTTGACGACATGGTCGATGAACGAGCCGCAGTTTGACATCATCTGCCCGATCTCGTCCTTGCCCTGCATATGGCGTTCCAATTCCCGTTCTTCCTCGGGGGTGACGGTAACGTCTCCAGTCGTGCCCGCTCTGTTCAAAAACCCGGACAGCGCGATGACGGGCCTGCTGATGGCGCCGGAAACGATTACAGCCATGATCACGCCTATAAACATAGCAAAAATAGCAAGCGCGATGGAAATAATCATGATAACAGCATTGAGAGTTTCGGATTCGATAATTCTCTCGTTTACGTCATTGTTGATTTTATAAATCATCGCTAGAATCAATGCGTCGGTGCTCTCCGATAACGCCGCGGTATCGCTGGCGATTGTGTTATGCCCGCGGACAGCTTCTACCGCGATGTTTATCAGCGTTTTATATTCATCCAAAGCCCCGATTGCCGCCGTCGCCATATCTTGGTCGTGCGCTTGAGAACTGTTTTCGTGGTACTCGTCAAGCGACTTCGTGAGCATATCAATCATTTCAAGAATGATCGGAGCCAGGCTTGTGTCTTTGGTTTCAAGGAATGTGGAAGCCAAACGAACCAGAACCTGCGAGCTGTTTAAGACATTCGCGGCGTGGTCGATTCTTGAGCTTCTCCGGATCAAAGCGGCGGCGTCTCTGCGCGCCTCGGCGTCCGAGACGAGGTTTGCAATCTGAGCGTCATACATCTCCTTGGCTTGCTCGGTAAGGGTTACGCCCAAGGCTGCGGCGTCAGAGGCAAGCCTGGTCATGCCACTGTTGCTTTCGTTCAGTTGGTCTACTTTCTCCCCCCATAAATTGAACCCTTTACGAATTTCAGCAAGGTCGCTTACAAAGTGCTGCAAATCTTGTGAGGAGCTGGCTTGAGATTCCATAGTCGTCAATAATTCATCCGCGCTATCAAAGAATGCACTGCCGGCATTAAAGGCTTGTTCGTCGGCCATGTAATAGAGTATGGTTGCCTGAGTGTCCGCATCACCGGACTTAATTTGGAACTGTGCGGCATTCTCCTGAAAATGAACCCTCTCATCAATGGCAGCCATATAACCGCCCGACATCGTATTGCTAATGATAACAGCAATTGTCATGATTAGAATACTCGCGAGGACAACTCCGAAGCCCAAAAAGATCTTTGCGCGGATTTTCATGTTCTTAAACACAGCGAATCCTCCTCCGACAATATTCCGTCTATTATACCAAATGATTGCGGCTGTTTCAACAGATAAATAA
Organism: Acidobacteriota bacterium; assembly: GCA_031254095.1. Classification (GTDB taxonomy): domain Bacteria; phylum Acidobacteriota; class UBA6911; order UBA6911; family UBA6911; genus UBA6911. Next base: position 4,304 of record JAIRVC010000366.1, on the reverse strand, counting down.
TAAAACTTTCCAACAAGCGATATATCTTGCCAAACTGATGATGTGATCCTGTTGTTTTCAGTCTGCTATGGCTTACATTTTCCATATTTTATATAGTTAGCCAACCTGAAAATGGATTTCCGTGGCATATGGCATAAAAATGCTTTGCTTCCCCGCCGGAGGCGGAGAAGCAAAGCCCGGTTTCATTTAGGATTTGTGCCGGAAATGAATGACCGTTTTGGACGATTCGCGGCAGAAACGCTGACACAGAAAATACTTACGACGTACGCGGCTTCATATATTCATTTCTGCTTCCGCAGCAGTTCGGACAAATCGTACGGCATTGATAACAGCTAAAGGTCCATTCCTGCCCCTCAATATTGCGAAACGCGTGAGCGTAGCAGGCGTTTTGGTTCATTTCCGGATTGCCCAAGGCTCCGACGGGGCAAATATCGATGCACAATGAGCAGGCGTCTTTGCATGGGCTTGCCGGCAGCATAGCATCAGGCTCAAGCGAGATATCGGTCAGTATTGCGTTTAACCAAACCATGTTGCCGTACTCCGGCGTGATGAGCAGGGTATTTTTCCCGATCCAGCCAAGACCGGCGGCAACAGCGCTGTGCTTTGCTGATACGATATTCCGATAGCGGCCTGTTTTGGGGTCTTGAAACGTGGGGCCCAGCGTCCCCGTCGGCACGGCGATGATCCCGTATTGCTCCATCATGCCGCAAAACCGGACAGACATAACATCCAGTTCGTGGGCGAGCATATTCCGGGCAATCGTGTATGACACGGTAATGGGACTATGCAGCACCCCGATCGGCATTTTCTTAGCAAATACAACGACAGATTTGCATGACGGCAAAGCGTCGCGGGGATGGAATCCCTCCGGCGCGTCATCAAAACGGTCGATAGACGCAATGCCGCATAGATCGGCGCCTAAATCGTATAAGATTTGTTTTATTTCTTGTGTTTTCATGTTCATTATTTCATTCATTGTGTTAACTGTATGCTACACGCTTTTAGGAAAAATCCCGTATGAAGCAATCTTTATACACGCTCAAATCCTCATAATCGGTCATTCCGCTGATGGGCGGGATATACAGCTGAACGCGAATACTCTCAGTCTTGTTCGGATACGGAAAGTGGAAGTTTTTTGTTGCGCTCATTCCTGTTATATGGATTTGGATTCCGTTCACTGTAAAGGTGTCAATAATGTCGTCGGCAGAAGGGTCGAGGTATTCATCTATACTGTACTCAATGTGTTTACCATTATAAAGCAGCGCGAATTTGACGTCTTTCATCATTAAGCGTGTTATATATTTTGCATTTTCCGCCGACAAGCCGTATTCTTCAAAGGCAAGGTTTGATATGATATCATTGATAAAAGTGTATCCGCTTAAATTCGAGGCGTTCCCGTTTTCGTCCGTGCCGCTCAACCAATCCTCTTGCACCGTATGTATATCAATCATATCCCGCGCGGCGGCGAATACTTCGTCGTGCGACGCGTCGCCGTAATTGTCGCCCAATTGAATGGCAAAGCAATAATACCCTTTTGGATTGTTGACTTCATCATTGATTTTATAATATAACGTATAACCCAAACGGTCAATGTGCCGCATAAACCAGTTTCCGTCCTCGGCTACGGACGAAAGATTGCTGTCGTCTGCGTGTAAGGATACTCGGATTTCCTTTCCCTTAAAGAGGCTGTCGCCGCCTAAAATCTTTATACTCGCAGAACCGCCGCCTGTCGTGGCACGCAGGAAGTGATCATAATTCTGCACCTCAAAGGTATCGTTTCTGACCAGGTTCCGTCTGTCCGGCGTAAACTCGGATAGAACAAGCGAGGGTTCTGTAAATGTAACGATGTGGGTAATTCGGGATTGCTCTTCAAAGACTCCCGCGCCGATAGAGGTTTCAAAGGGGAACGCGAGCTTGCCGTCTTCGCCGCCGGGGTTAATCAAGACGGTTTCACCGCTGGAAAGGCGCTTGCCGGCCGCATCGCCGACGTCCTCATCCTCCAAATAATCATCCAGAAAGTCGAGAATATCGTCGTTTGACGGCAATGTAGATTTGAGGTCAGGCGAGAGCACAGCCGAGGGCGGATTACTGGCGGCCGGGGCGGCCCCGCATCCGGATAGCAGGGTCAGGAATGTTATGGATAGTATAAGTATGGATTTTTTCATAATAGCGTGTCCTTTCTCGAGGCACAAAACCTCAATAAGTATTTTATTCCCCCGCCAAGGGAGGGAAAAATAAGCGTTCTCCCCACTTGACGACAAGTGTAATTACATCATATAATAGCATAGAGGCAGAGTTCATTTCTATAAAAATCATGTCCTGTTCTATCATTATCGTACCAAAGGAGCGATGTCTATGCTTCGCAAAGTAATCGTGGATAAAAGCCTGAGATGCGTGATCGTATTCCCGGACAGCACGTTTCCGTTTGTTGGGGCGACCTACATTTACAATCATTGGCATAACCGCACCATAAACTGTCATTGGCATCCTGAGTTTGTATTTGGCTATGTGCTGTCCGGCCCCATTGACTACTACATCAATGATACCCATATCCGGCTTCAAACGGGCGACTTCGTCTTCGCCAATTCCAATATGCTGCATACGAGCAGATCGCCGAAACCCCGCAGCGACGCCGCCATGTTTGTATTTAACTTTGCCGCTTCTTTATTTTCGGAAAACCTCGGCGGCCTCCTATATAAAAAATATTTTCACCCCATTTTAAGCTCGTCAATCGAAGGGTTCACAATCCCGGCGGAGAACCCTCTGGGTCAAGAGATCAGGGATTTGACGATGGAAATCTATGCCTTGGCTCCTTCCGCCTTCGGCTATGAGCTTGAGGGTCTGAAATGTGCCAGCCAGGTTTGGATGGCGGTGCTGCGGTATATGGAGGAAAACAAAGACGCTCTGCTCTATCGCGTCGGCGGAACGCTGCGCACAGAACGCATGAAAGAGATCCTGTCTTATATTCACAGAAACTATAAAGAAAAAATCATTGTGGATGATATCGCTAAGCATGTAAATATTAGCCGCAGTGAATGCTTCCGCTGCTTCAAACGCTTTATGAACAAACGGCCTAACGAATATATCAACGAGTATCGTTTGTCGAAAGCGGCCGTGCTGCTCAAGGATACGGAAAAAAGCATCACCGATATATGCACGGAATGCGGGTTTGTCAGCGCAAGTTATTTCACAAAGGTATTCAAGGAATTGTATGCGATGACGCCGCTTCAATTCCGGACAATGAAGTGAGAAGCTGGTCTCGTTTTGCAAATCCTCAGTTATGCCGCGCAGACAGACCGAAGATGTCAGACCTTTTCGCTGGAAGTGGCCCAATCGACGCCGCCGCCACTACAAGCTGTCGCCAAAATCCTCTTTGAACTTCTCCACCAGCCTTAACTGCCAGTCGGAGTCCGGCGCGAGCTTGCCGAAGAAGAAGCGCAGGATTTTGGGTTCTTCCGTGAAGTGGAGCCCCCCGATGAGGCGCCTGTTCTGATACAGCCAGTTGATCCTGTCTATGGCATATTTCACTTGCGAGAGGGTAAACACGCGTCTTGGCAGGGCAAGGCGCAAGAGTTCCATGTGCGCGAGAGGCTCCGTGCCGTCTTTGTTGCGCTGCTCGGAAAGCGTGCCGCGCTCCATGCCGCGTATGCCGCTGATGATATATAAGGCCGCGGCGAGAGCGCCCGCGGGATACCGTTCCTGTGGGATATGGCTTAGGATTTCCCGCGCGTTCAAATGGCAGCCAAGCCCGCCCGCAGGGGTAACAACGGGGATGTTCATCGCGGAGAGCTCATCCACCATATGCTGGATAAATTGCGGGGCTTGAGAGATCATATCCATGTCCAGCGTTTCCTCAAGGCCTACGGTCAGCGCTTCCATTTCGCGTACCGACATGCCTCCATACGTCAGGAAGCCTTCAAAGAGCGGGATGAGTTCGCGGATTTTTTCCATCAAGTCCTCGCGGTTCAGACAGATTCCGCCGCCCCTCGCGCAGCCGAGTTTTCTGGCGGAGAAGTATATAATGTCAAACAAGCCGCCTATTTCACGCATGATGGATAGGATGGGCGCATTCTTATACGCTTCGTCCCTGGTTTTGATGAAGTAGAGGTTGTCGGCGAGAAGGCTGGCATCCAAAACCGATATGACGCCGTTTTCGCGGCAGACGGCGGCGATGTCTTTGAAATTTGACATGGACACCGGCTGGCCGCCGACCAGGTTTGTTCCCGCCTCAACCCTGACGAATGGGATATCTTCTTTTCTGGATTGAATCAACTCCCGTAGTTTTTGCAGGTTTATATTTCCCT
>JAIRVC010000385.1 GCA_031254095.1 Acidobacteriota bacterium | reverse complement strand
CACTAAAGCCGTTGGCTATCTGCAATGGGAAGAGCTTAAAATACCTTTTGAAATCAGCGTTGAATAACTGTGAATAAAGGGAATCTCTAAAAATTCCAAGATCAAGGCTTGCGGCCGGGACAAAAGCGAAGTTTACATTTACTTAAATGAGTATTTGACCGGCCGCGTAACGCAGAGTTTGGGGTTTTTGGAGGTTCCCAAGAGGAACCGCATGGCGCTCATCGGAGCCAACGAACTGAAACGAAAGATGCTGATTACCATCGAAAATCAGCCTTGCGTGGTGCTGGATGTTTTTTTTGCGTCGCCCAGCGCGCGCGGCGCGTCAACCATGGTGCGCACCAAAATGCGCAATCTGATCACCGACGCCGTGCTGGAAAAAACCTTCCGCACCGCTGAAAAATTCGAGGAGCCGGATGTCGCGCTTGCGCAGGCGTCATTTCTTTACTCCGACGGCGAAAACTATCATTTTATGGATGAAACTTCCTACGAGCAGTTTTTCCTGACAGGTGAACAGTTGCGTGACGACATCTTTTACCTGAAAGAAGGTCTTTCGCTGCATGTGATGAAATACAACGGCAACGCAATCGCCATTCAGCTGCCGCAGTTTGTCGAGCTTACGGTGAGCGCCACTGAACCGGGCGGTCGCGCCGATGCCGGAAGCGGCGGCGCAACCAAGCCCGCCACGCTTGAAACCGGCCTGAACGTGCGCGTTCCGTTGTTTATCAGGGAAGGCGAAATTGTGCGCGTCAGCACGCAGACCGGCGAGTTTGCTTCGCGCGCGTAGTTTCGCAGTCAAAATGCCCGAGACTATGATCTCATGTCGTACCTGAAACGCTTCTGCGTGATGTTCTGTAAAATTCTGGCCGCGGCGGCCGGTAAGATGCTGCGCAATGAAACCACGAGAGACGCCGCCGGAATTTCATATTTCGTGCTCATGTCGCTGTTTCCGGCAATTCTTGTCATCATCGCCATCGCCGATTCCTTCCTGGGATGGATGAGTTTAAACACTACGGTCATCGAGATCATCATTGGCCTGTTTCCGGGGTCGAACCAGTTCATTCGTTCCAATCTCGATGAAATCACGACTCCGTCAACAACGGGCATCGTTTCTTGCGTAATTCTTGTGCTGTGGACCGCTTCGTGGATTTTTTCGTTTGTTGAAAGTTCGATCAACCGCGCGTGGGACATACCAAATCAAAGAACCTTTTGGGAGAGCCGTCTGCGCACGGTCGCACTTATGACGCTGGGAAGCGTCAGCCTGTTCGGCATGGCGGCGTTCACCACTTTCGTGCGCATAGCGCGCGCGCGGGCGGCGACTAACTCCTACTTTGAAAACCTGCCGGGGAGCGTGTATTTAATGGGATGGTTCTGGTATTACCTCCTGCTGGCGACGGGCGTCATGGTCACGATTTTCATCCTTGCCCTGATCTATAAATGGACGCCGCATTGCAAGGTTTTCTGGAAGGAGGCGTTTTCCGGAGCGGTTGTCGCCGCCGCCATGTTGGAATTTGCCGGACACATATTCATGCGCCTCGTCCCCCTTTTCGATTATCAGCAGGTCTATGGCCGCATGGGAACGGTCGTCGCGCTGCTGGCCTGGATCTATACATCCATAATGATTGTGCTTTTCGGCGCGAATTTCGGCGCGCAGATGCACTGGATTCGTTCGGAAATGACAGGCCCGTTATACTTTGCCGAGAAACGTTAATTTATGGAAATTGCCGATTTTGATTTCACCCTGCCCGATGAACTGATCGCCCAGCACCCCGTTCCCGAACGCGACGGTTCACGCATGATGCTGATCCGGCGCGAGACGGGAAAAAGAGAACACCTCCATTTTCGCGACCTTCCGGATATTCTAGGCCCGGAACATTTTCTGGTTGTAAACGAAACACGGGTTTTCCCCGCGCGGCTCAGTGCCCGCCGTTATGGAAAAAACGAGGAGATCGAAATTCTGCTGCTGCGCGAGGAAGGTCCCGGGCGATGGCTGGCTCTGACAAAACCCGGCAGGAAAACGCCCGCCGGCGAGCGGCTGCAAATTGGCGATATCGCGGCCCGGATATCGGCAATTACGGAATCCGGGCGCCGCGTCATTGAATTTGAAGGATTTAATCGCGGGGAAAATCTGCTCGAAGTTTTTGAAAAAATCGGCGAACCGCCGACGCCGCCCTACATACGCCGAAAAGATTCCGGAGACACTCATGAAGACCGGATGCGCTATCAGACCATTTACGCCAGACAAAGCGGTTCTGTGGCCGCGCCAACGGCCGGGCTGCACTTCACGGAAGAAGTGCTGCGGCGCCTTGACGCAAAAGGCGTTCCGGTGTGCAAAATTCTGCTGCATGTCGGCTATGGGACATTTAAACCCGTGCGCGCCGAAAACATCGAAGATCACAAAATGGAACCGGAGTTTTACAGCGTTGACGCGGAAACCGCCGCGCGCATCCGCGCGTTTAAAAACGAAGGGCGGCGTCTGGTAGCGGTCGGGACAACAAGCAGCCGTTGCCTGGAGTACCTTGCGCGGGATGAACAATCGTTTGAGCGCGCGGCTTCGGGATATTGCGATCTTTTTATTTATCCGGGTTTTGAATTCCGTATGCTTGACGGCCTCGTAACCAATTTTCATCTCCCAAAGTCTACGCTTTTTATGCTTGTAAGCGCGTTTGCCGGTCGCGAGCTGATGCTGGACTGCTATCGGGAGGCGATTTCGCTGGGCTACAGGTTTTATAGTTACGGCGACTGCATGTTGATTCTCTAGGAAAACGCTGATTAATTGTCTGAGCGGGCGAATTGCTTCGTTGCGCGGTGCTCGTAACCTCAACATATTTCTGTATATGCCTCGGTTCCTGCGCTCCGTGCGCCTCGCACTTCATCCCGCGCAGACAATTAATCAGTG
>JAIRVC010000258.1 GCA_031254095.1 Acidobacteriota bacterium | reverse complement strand
TGGTTAAATGATTGTTATTAACGACAAGGAATCTATAATCAAATATTTGAGCGATATGAAGCGCAAGGAACACGGCGCGCAGGAAGCGACCCGCAACTTTACGTCTAAAACTTATCATGACGAACTTCTGACCTTTGACGAAGCGCAGAGGGAAAACCTCACCCCGCCCAAATACCGCGCTATGCGAAAACTGGCAATGCGCAACGGCGCTTACCGTGAATCATACGAAAAAGTATTTTACAAACAGGGTAAATTCATGGAGGACTTTGAAGACGATTTTGATCTTCATGAAGAATTTGTGCAATATTTCCCGACATATCAATCCATGAACGACCGGCAGCTTCGCGGATATTTTGCATGGCGAACCGGGATCAGGCGCGGCATTATCAGGAAAACGTCGCTTTCTTTTGCTTTCGTATATATTTATGAATTGATCAATCAGATCGGCGTGCGTTCTCCGGAAGAAGGGTTTGATGCCTTGAAAAATTTCTGGACGGCATATAGGGAGATTGATTTCCGCATTGACCGTTATGTTAGATTATGGCTTAAAGATTACGTTGTATACAACAACCTCGATAAATCTTTACTGGAAGATATATCGGATACAAACTTTAACAACGCGGCGTTGATTCTGCTCAATTATAAATCATACGGAACGGATGAAATATTTAAGGTTTTAAATTCCTTATCTTCATACGATTTGAAGAATTCAAGATTTTTTAAACAATATCCCGACGATGTTAAAAACGTTACCTGCGCCGTTTTTTCCGCGTTATCGGATTATTACGATAAAAACCATAAAAACACCCTCTGCGAAACATTTTTCGGCAGGTTTTATTCCTGTTCATATTTCATGTTCAACTCCGCGGTATTTTATGAGCAATCTCGCCGGAAGGATTTTGTTTACAAAGTCGATGATCTTTGTAAATTTACATGTAAAGACGGACACTGGAGTTGTGAAAGTTTCTTTTACTACGATAACAAGAACGGGCAAATCGGGGCGCTGCTGAAAACCATTGATTTCCTTATGCGCCAAAAGTACAATTTTAAGTCCGCCTTAAAAGCGGGAAAAACAGGTAAAACGCTACGGGACATAATAAATAAGGTTATTGATAAATATCTGGAAGATCAAAGAGAAGCCGCGCGGCCAAAAGTCGAAATCGACATTTCAAGGCTTCAAAACATAAGAAAAGCCGCCCTGGAAACACAAAATAAATTACTGGTTGAAGAACCTGAAGAAGCGAACGCTGCGGAATTTATCAAAAATGAAACCGTATCGGAAAATGAAACCAGTTTAAGTGATATTGAACTTCTGTTTATGCGGTGTCTGTTAAGCGGCCGGGCATATGACGATCAGGTCAGGTCAACCGGTTTGCCTTTGTCGGTGCTGGTTGATTCAATCAACGAAAAGCTTTTTGACCGTTTCGGCGACACTGTAATTTCTGAGACCGGGGGACGGCCGGAACTTATAGAGGATTATGCGCGGGAATTGAAGGAAATGGCCGGAGAATGATGAAGATCCCCAGAAGAATATCGACAATTTTAATAAACTCTTTAAAAGGCGGAGTTGTGCCGAGAATCGGCCTGCCTTATATCACGGTCGGCAGGGAAACTGAAATAAATGCACTGCTGCACGATGTCGATATTATTGCGGACGGCGGCGCGTCCTTCCGCTTCATCATGGGAAAATACGGCAGCGGCAAAAGCTTCCTGCTGCAGACGATCCGAAACTATGTTATGGACAGAAATTTCGTAGTCGTTGACGCCGATCTTTCGCCTGAAAGACGAATGCAGGGAACAAAAGGGCAGGGGCTTGCGACATACAGGGAACTTATCAGAAACATGTCCACAAAAACGAAGCCCGACGGCGGCGCGCTTACGCTGATACTGGACAGATGGATAAGCGGCGTGCAGAACGAAGTTGCGGCGGAAAGCGGACTTTCTTTTGATAGCGGCGGCTTTGGAATGCTTGTGGAAAAGAAAATCCTTGAATTAATAAATTCTCTGAACGAAATGGTTCACGGTTTTGATTTCGCGAAACTGCTGACTATTTACTATAGAGCCCATATTGACGGTCATGATGAAAACAAAACAAAGGTCGTGAAATGGTTTCGCGGCGAATACGCGTATAAAACCGAGGTCAAAACCGAACTTGGGGTAAATATTCTTATCACCGACGACGACTGGTACGAGTACATAAAACTGTTTGCGGCGTTTCTCCGAAAAGCGGGGTATGGCGGGCTTATGATCCTTATCGACGAGCTTGTCAACATTTACAAAATTCCAAACAGTATTACCAGACAGTACAATTACGAAAAAATCCTTACGATTTACAATGATACTTTGCAGGGCAAAGCGCGGCATCTGGGCGTTATCATGTGCGGCACGCCGCAGTGCATTGAAGACACGCGGCGCGGGGTATTCAGCTATGAAGCCCTTAAATCCCGACTGGAAGAAGGGCGTTTCAGTATCGACGGCGTCAAAGACGTGCTTGCGCCCGTCATAAAGCTGTCGCCGCTTACCTATGAGGAGATGCTTGTTCTTATCGAAAAACTGGCGGAGATACACGCCGGCCTTTTTGAATACGAACGGACTTTGAGTCAGGATGATCTGATAAACTTCATAAAAATCGAATTAGGCCGGATTGGAGCCGATACGAATATTACGCCCCGCGAGGTTATCCGTGATTTTATCGAGGTATTGAATATCATACATCAAAATCCTGAAATCAAAATTTCGGAGCTTCTGGGCTCGAAATCATTCGCGTACGCAAGGCCGGAACCACATGACGAAGCGCTGGAAAAAGAGTTTGAGGAATTTGAAATTTAGGGAAACGCTGATTAATTTGGAGCGCCGTAATGACGATCACGACTCCGTCCAGCCATGAGCTTAATCAGTCGACCTTTTTATTTCTACGATCACGGTACAGGAATTGGAAATCGGCGTGTTGCTGACCGAGGAGCGGAAAGACCCGATGCAGGGCGCCGTGCTTCGCACATGGCAGAATAGCCATGTGCTGCCAGCATTCGCGGGACGCATTTTACTCCAAAAACTCCAAAATCAAGGC
>JAIRVC010000214.1 GCA_031254095.1 Acidobacteriota bacterium | reverse complement strand
ACCTTGAAAAAATATAAGGTCAAAACGCTAAGGTATTCAAAAATTACGCTTTTTAGATGCGTCTGCCCTGTTATTAGTAGTCAGTGTAGTTGACAAAACACAATCTTGCACACACATTCTCGTCATGATATTTAAATGGGATCAGGAAAAGAACCAGCTCAATTATGCGAAGCATGGCCTGAGTTTTGAAGTTGCCTGTAAAGTCTTTGATGATCCACTTGTGATATTTCTTTTTGATCGGATTGTTGATGGAGAAGAGCGATGGCACGCTGTCGGTAAAGCGTTTGTTGTACACACATACCGGGATTACAATGGAGAGGAAGTCGTCAGAATCATATCAGCGAGACAGGCTTCTTCTCACGAAAGGAGACATTATGAGCAAGGTTGAAATACCTCCTGTCGCGGAACAAATTGCAAATATAAAGCAGAAGGAGGACATGGATATCGACTTTTCCGATATCCCGGAAATTTTGGATTGGTCAAGCGCTGTTCGAGGTAAGCACTACCTGCCTGTAAAGAAAAATGTAACATTGCGGCTGGATGCCGATGTGTTGGAATGGTTCAGGCGACGCCACCTCGGATACCAGTCTGCCATCAATTCCGCTCTGCGGGAATATATTCATTCTCACCGCTGATGTGCGCGGTAGTTTGCGAAGCCCGTAATATTCCGCGCGCTAAAAAACATGGTTTCAAAATTGTTGCCGGAGTGAAAGAAAAAGACGAACATACGCAAAAAACCGGAGGGAACAATATGATGGACGACGCTCCGTTGGATATTAAAGCGTTAAGGGATGCCGTAGCGGCGCTGGGACGCGCGTTACGTGTATATGAACACGCGGATAATCTTGATGCCGATGTGTTTGAAACGCTTCGCGCGGGCGTGATTCAGAGTTTTGAAGTGGCTTACGAAGTCGCCTGGAAGATGATGAAACGCTGGCTGGAAATCAATGTAAGCCCGACGCTGTTCGAAGGCACGACAAAAAAGGAATTGTTCCGTCACGCGGCGGAAAACCATTTGATTGCGGACACAGTTCCATGGTTTGATTTTCATCGTTCCAGAAATATCACCGAGCATACCTATAACTTGACTAATGCCAAAATCGCCGCCGAACTTGCCCGGAAATTTTTCCTCGAAGTGACGGATTTTCTCACCCGTCTGGAGCGGCGGCTATGATCCATGCATCTGAGAGTGAACGGGAAATAATTGAAGACATTCTCAGGTTGCATGTTCCCAACTGCGAAGTGCGCGTATTTGGCTCGCGCTATAAAGGAACCCACAAGCCGTATTCTGACATCGATATGGCTATTGTCGGCAAAGAACTTCTTGATATTCATAAAATGGGTGAATTGAAAGACGCTTTTGAGGAAAGCGATTTGCCTTATCGCGCCGATGTTATGGACTGGAACGCCATTTCACCGGCTTTCCAATCAACGATCATGCTCGGCGGATACGAAACCATTCAGCCCGCTACGATACAATAAGGGAACCTCTAAAAACTCCAAAATCAAGGCTTGCGGCCGGGACAAAAGCGGATTTTGCATTTACGTAAATGAGCGTTTTGTATCGGCCGCGTAACGCAGAGTTTGGGGGTTTTTAGAGGTTCCCTTATCCAATTAATCAGCGCTTTCTTAACGTTCGCCGCCGAATCCAAAACTGGCAGGTAATTTAATCCGTGAAGCAGTCGCAGGCAACGAACTGTCCGCCGCACCTCGGACATATTTCCTGATCGCAGTACGGGTGGTGCGCTCCGCCCGGAGCGACATTGCAGTCGGGACAGCGGAACCATTTCGGAAAGCTAAGCCTGCCGGGATCGTATGGAACGGCCTGCAGAACGGTTCCGTCGGGATATTCGATATGGCCGCGCGCGCCGCACGCCGTTACATCAGCGCACGACATTTCTTTTTTGCAGGCATCGCAGACGCTCATCATTGCCTCCATTTCTTACATTCAGTAGGGGTATAATAATAGGTTATGGGAATCGCAAATTATACCAACATGAGTGAACTTCTGAACGCCGCGCTAAAAACCGGCGAAAGCGTTTCTATTTCGGACATGGTGAATGAAGCCTCCGGGCGCGGAATCATTCTCGCGTCCGAAGGCGAACCGGCCGACCAGGGCGATCTCGAAAACGGATTTATTAATATTATCGACGCGCTCTGCCGCGAGGGCGCGATCAAGCCCGTCCCGGAAAACGAAAATGAGATACGTCTGCTGAAACTTTATGAATCAGGCGAATTGTCGGCAAAAGGGTATGGCGGGAAAGACGGCGACCAGTTTTTGAACATCAAATGGGTCGCCGTCGTGGATCGCATACCCGTGATTGTAAACATCAACCTTTAGGCAGCCCCTGAAAACTCCGCTTTTGTCTCGGCCGCAAGCCTTTGATTTTGGAATTTTTAGAGGCTGCCTAAAATTGATTAATGTTTCAAACGCGGGTCAGACAAACCGGCAGGCCGGCTTTTTCAAAATACGTGGGACGATAACGTTCCGTGTTGTACATCGCGTTGACATCCACGCAGCGCGGCCCCATCTTGGAATCCGGAATCGGCATCA
>JAIRVC010000136.1 GCA_031254095.1 Acidobacteriota bacterium | reverse complement strand
GACGAAGTGCGCGAGAAGCTGCTGCAAATCGGCGGCGTGCTGACCGTCGAGGCGCAAGATACGCAAGATACGCAAAATCCGCAAAATCCGGAAGATGCCGGATATACGGACGCGCCGATTTTAAACTATATCGTGGAATGCCCGTTGAACACCGACCTGCGGAGAACTCTTGCGGCTGAAATCGTCAACAGCGGTTGGGGATTGCTGGAGCTTCGTTCCGTCTCCATGAGCCTTGAGGATGTGTTCATCAACCTTGTAACAAACGAAGAATAATAACAGGAAGTGCTGATATGCAAAATATTCTGGCAATCTGGCAGCGCGAGATAAAAAGCTATTTTGTCTCGCCGATTGCCTATGTGGTGCTCGCTATTTTCCTCTTTCTGGCCGGCTTGTTTTTTTCCGGCAATCTGGAAGAAATCGTTAGGTACACCTTGAGCCAGGCGCAGATGGGGCAATCCGGGCCTATTGACGTTCCGGCCTATGTGGTTCGAACCCTTTTCGATACCCTCGTCGTCATCCTGCTGTTTCTGATTCCCATGCTGACCATGAAACTGTTCGCCGAAGAAAGAAAGCAGAGGACGCTCGAACTGCTTCTGACGGCGCCTATCAACAATGTACAGACGATGCTGGGAAAATATCTGGCGAGCCTGACTTTTTTCGCGATTTTGCTTGCCTCGGCCGGGTTCACAATCTCCCCGCTTTTTATTTATGGCGAGCCTGACGTCATGCCGATTTTTTCCGCGTATCTGGGGCTGTTTCTTTACGGCGCGGCGCTTCTGGCGCTGGGGCTTTTTATATCCACCCTGACGGAAAACCAGATTATCGCCGTTGTCATCTCTTTCGGAGCTTCTCTCACGCTCCTTCTGGTCAGCGTATTCAGCGCTTCCGCCACGGGCGCCCTCCGCGACGCGATCAACTATTTGTCGATCGTCAACCACCTTGACGATTTCATAAAAGGCGTTATTGATACGTCGCATATCATTTACTACGTAACATTCGCGTTCGTCTGGCTTTTTCTGGCCTATCGCTCGCTTGAATCCATGCGATGGAGAGGCTGATGAAAAAATATTTGCAGAAATTTGACATTGCCGGCCTGATCCTGCTTATCGCGGCGGTTATCTGGTATTTCGTATCCAACATCTGGAGCGCCGGGAATCTGGCGCTTGCGATTACGGGCGGCGTTCTGGTTCTCATCGGCCTGACGGCCAATTACAGGCAGATTATAGCGGCTCTGGGAAAACGCTCGTCGAAGTATGCCGGAAATTACGTTGTTTCTCTTGTTCTTGTTCTGGTCATTGTCTGCGGGCTGAACTATGTCGCGACGCGGCACGTGAAGCGTTTCGACATGACCGGCAGCGGGCGTTATTCTCTGGCGTCCCAGACAATTCAGGTACTCTCAAACCTGGACAAGGAAGTGCAGATTATGGCCTTTTTCCCGGGAGGCGCTCACGGGCCGCTCCGGGAGATGCTTACGGAATATAGCGCTCTCTCCGGCCGCCTGCGGTATGAGTTCGTTGATCCGGACAAGCAGAACTATCTCGCAAGGCAGTACGAAGTCAGTTCTTACGGCGCTTTCCGGAACCCGCTGACCGGCGCCGATGTAAGATACGGCACCGTTATTGTTTCTCTTGGCGACCGCCAGGAGAGAATTGAAAAAGGCCCCGGCGACGAAATCCAGGAAGAAGACGTCACCAATGCCATCATAAAGGTACGCAGAACTGAAACAAAGAAAGTTTATTTCCTTCAAGGCCACGGCGAAAAAAATCCTGATAATTCCGACCAGGCCGGGTATTCCCTCGCCAAAAAAGCGCTGGAAGCGCAAGGGTACGTTGTTGAGCCGGTCAATATCGCGGAAAGAGGCATGATCCCCGAGGACGCCGACGTGCTGGTAATCGCCGGATTTCAAAACGAGCCGTTTCCGATGGAAATGGAATTTATCGAAACTTTCCTCGACGCCGGCGGAGGCGCGCTGTTTATGATGGATCCTTTCCCGTCGCCCGCGCTTTCGGACTTTTTCCTCAAATGGGGCGTAATTGTAGACAACAATATCGTGCTTGACGTCAGCGGCGCCGGACGTTTGATGGGAGTGAGCGAAAGTATGCCGCTTGTGCTCAGATATGAAAACCACCCGATTACCGACCGTTTCAGTTCCATGTCGTTCTTCCCGTTGACGAGATCCATACGTCCGGCCGACGAACTTCCGGAGGATATCGACGTTCTGACTCTGTTTTACAGCAACGAAAACAGTTGGGGCGAGACCGATCTGGGCAGTTCCACCGCGGCCTTTGAACCCGGAAAGGATTTGGAGGGGCCGCTTTCTCTCGCCGTCGCCGTTTCAAATAGAACACGGGAAGCCCCGGATGAAAACCCCGCGCCCGCAGCGCGTATGGTGGTGACCGGAACTTCCAATTTCGCGATAGACACCTATTTCCCCGTTCAGGGAAACGGAAATCTGTTCCTTAACATGATAAGCTGGCTGGCGCAGGATGAGGATCTTATATCCATCCGCCCCAAACCTGTCGATGACCGCCGCGTTATTCTTTCGCAGGGACAGATGACGCTGGTGCGCATTTTCACGCTCTATTTGCTGCCCGCGGCGGCCGCAGCCATCGGAATTGCAGTTGTAATGCGCCGACGGAGGATGTAGAGATGCGATTTAAGGGAACATTCGCGCTGCTGGTTATCGCAATCATGTTCGGCGGCTATGTCTATTTTTATGAATACAAGGGTGGAGAGAAACGCGAAGCGGCGAAGAAAACCGAAAAACGGATCTGGCAGTTTGACGCGGAAGACATTGTCCGCGTCGATCTAACCTCACATGACGGCGATGGCGGCGATACCGACCACATGACCGCGGAACGCGATGAGGACGGCCGGTGGAAGATTACGGCCCCAAAGGAATTGACGGCCGACAGCGATCAGTTGAACCGGCTGGCGTCGTATGCCGCCAGGCTGGATCGCGAAAATGTGGTCGATCCGTCCGCCGGGGATCTCTCCCAGTTCGGCCTTTCGCCCGCCAGGCTGGAACTGCGCCTGACCGCCAAAGACGGAAGAGAATATGGCATTTCGTTCGGCGAAAACAATCCCTCCGGAAATTTCACCTATTCGGCGCTGGCAGGCGGGAAGGAAGTTTTCCTTGTTTCGGCCGACGCGGCTCGTTCCTTTGACGCAAAAACGGATGATTTCCGAAACCGCAACGTCATCAGCTTTGACCGCGCCGGGGTCGAAGGCGTCATTCTCCGGAATCCTGAAGGCGTTATAGAGCTGGATAAAGACCGCGACGACCGTTGGTGGTTCCGCGGTCCGGAAAAACGCGAAGCGGGCGGCCCCGCGGTCAGGGAACTTCTGAACGCGCTGAATCTTGGAAAAATTTCGGAGTTCTTTGACGAAAACGTCGAAGACTATAAAAACGCTTCGCTGGATAAACCCGTAATCGACGTGGTGCTTACCTTCGGCCCCGGCAAGGCGCTGAAGCGCCTGGTTATCGGCGCCGAAAAGTCCAAACTGCGGGGAAAACCATCGGAAGCGGAGGCAAAAGACGCGGGCGATTCCATGGAAATATTCCTGGCAAGAGACGACTCGCGTGGCGACATGTTTTTTGTCGAAAAAGACCTTGTGGACAAACTGTCAAAATCGGCCAGCGATATCAGGGATAAGGCGCTAGTTCCTTTTCAGCGATGGGACGTGGACGCCATAACGCTTGAAAATTCCAATGGAAAATTTCAATTTGTAAAAACCGACGGCGACTGGTTTCTTGACGGGCCTTCAAAGCAGAGGGCGAACTGGAACGAAATCAACAATATCCTGGATACGCTGGAAAAGCCCGTCGTGGAATGGATTGACAATCCGGCCTCTTTGACGAAGTACGGATTGGAAGCGCCGGCGATTCGCGTTGTTCTCAGAAAAGGGAACGCGACGATCGCGGAATGCGCGTTCGGCAGCGCCGCCGCAAACGGCGTTTACGCAAAAGTCAGCGGCGATTCATCAATTAAAGTGGCCGGCCCCGAAGGGCTGGAAGTTCTGGAAATGAGGGAAGCCGGATATCTGGAATCCGCCGCGTTATCGCCTTAAGGAAACACTGATTAATTGCCTGAGCGGGCGAATTGCCAAATTGTTTACGGCGGCGCGGTGCTCGCAACCTCGACATATCATTAGATATATGCCTCGGTTCCTGCGCTCCGTACGCCTCGCACTCCATCCCGCGCAGGCAATTAATCAGCGTTTCCTTAGATTTCGATTGGGGCGCTGATTAATGATCAGCGCCCCCTTTGCGCGATCGCGGAAATATTCGGGTTAATCAGTGTTTCCCTCATCGGAATGTGATTGCTGCTCCGCCTTAAAGACATGCGCCCTTGGGTGTCTCACATCTTTGCCGTGAACCATGAAAATCACGTCTTCGCTGATATTGGTCGCATGGTCGCCGATTCTTTCGATGCTCCTGGCGATGAACATTAAATCCACCGCTCTCTGGATCGTTTCAAAATCAGTTGACTTGATCATGTAATCTTTGAGATCCGAAGTAAGCTTTTTCAGCAAATCATCAACTTCATCGTCTTTAACGAGCACGGTTTTGGCAAGTTCGGCGTCGGTAGTATTAAATGCCCTGATGCTGTCGGCTAACATTTGCTGAACAATATCGGACATTTTTGGAATATCTACAAGAGGCTTGAGCTCCGGATATTTAAGCAAATTGACGGCTCTTCCGCTTATGTTCACAGCTTCGTCGGCCATTCTTTCCAAATCGCTGTTGATTTTCATGGCGGACGTGATAAAGCGTAAATCCCCGCTGACGGGCTGGTTTAAGGCTATAAGCTTCAGGCATTTATCGTCAACAACTATTTCCTGAATATTAACTTCCTTTTCCAGAGAAAAAACCATGCTGAATAGTTTTGAATCTCTGTTTACAAGTCCAAATATCGCGGTTTTTATCATTTCCTGGACAAGACCGCTCATATCCATAAGACGGTTTTTTAAATCGTTCATTTCCACTTCAAAACGTCTCATATTTTCCCCCTCACGTTATGGAAACGCTGATTATTCCTATAATCAGCGTTTCCCTATCCAAAACGCCCGCTCACGTAATCGTCAGTTTCTTTTCTGTTGGGATTTGTAAATATTTTTCCAGTTTCGGCAAACTCTATCAGCTCGCCAAGCAGCATAAACGCGGTGTCGCGTGAAACTCTCGCCGCCTGCTGCATATTGTGCGTTACTATAACTATCGTGTATATATCTTTGAGCTGTATCATCAGCTCTTCTATTCTTTGCGTAGCAACTGGATCGAGAGACGAACAGGGTTCGTCAAGAAGAATAATCTGCGGTTTTACCGCTATAACTCTCGCTATGCAAAGCCTTTGCTGTTGTTCAAGGGTAAGCGTAAGCGCGGATTTTTTCAGTTTATGCTTTATATCGTCCCAAAGCAGAACGGCTTCGAGGCTCTGCTGAACGGTTTCGTCGATAACGCTTTTCCTTGACGCTATTCCATTGACTTTCAATCCGAAAGCTACATTTTCATAAATGGAAATCGGGAAAGGATTGGGACGTTGAAAAACCATTCCGACGTTTCTTCTCAGAATGTCCACATCGGTATTTTCGCTGTAAATATTTTTGCCGCCGACAATTATTTCGCCGTTTACGCGCACGCCTTCAATAGTGTCGTTTATCCTGTTTATCGCGCGCAAAAGGGTGGATTTGCCGCATCCCGAAGGGCCTATCATCGCGGTAATGCGTTTTTCCTCAACACTGATATTCACGTCTTTAAGAGCGTGAAAATCAGTGTACCAGAGATTGAAATTTTTAATCTGTATTTTGGCTGACAAGTCTTTTACCCGAATCTGCCCGTTATATAATCTTCCGTCTGTTTATTTTTCGGCGACACAAATATCGTTCCCGTTTTATCGACTTCGACAAGTTTTCCCATAAGGAAAAACGCCGTTCTGCTTCCAACTCTTGAAGCCTGTTTTACGTTGTTCGTCACAAGAACAATCGTATATTTTGCTCTTAGTTCCATCATGGATTCCTCGACTTTCGCCGTCGAAATCGGATCAAGCCCCGAACATGGCTCGTCAAATAAAATAACCTCCGGATTTATAGCAAGAATTCTTGCTATGCAAAGCCTTTGCTGCTGTCCTCCCGAAAGTTTCATCGCCGAGGAATTAAGCCTGTCTTTTACTTCATTCCAAAGGGAAGCGTCCCTTAAAGCCTGCTCCACCACCTCGTTCTGTTCGCTTTTTTTATTGACGACGCCAAGTCTTTTAGGCGCGTAAATTATGTTTTCATAGATCGTCATCGGTAAAGGTATCGGCATGGCAAAAAGCATCCCGACACGTTTCCGGAGTTTTTCCATGTTCATGTTGAAAATATTATCGTTGCCGAGATATATCGCGCCCTTTCGTGAATAATTCGGGTCAAAATCGTTCATTCTGTTAAGGGTTCTCAAAAAGGTGGTTTTGCCGCTGTTTGCCGGGCCGATAATGGTCAGTATCTCATTTTCGACAACATTAATATTCAACGATTCCAGAACGCGCTTTTTTCCGCCTTTTTCCTTGGGATCGGCGTAAAAACAACTCAGGTTTTCAACTCTGATTTTATCGAGCATTTACCACTTCCTGCGCTTTCTGAAATATATCCTTGCAATTATGGCAATTAAACTCATAGACAGCACCATCATCAATAAAACCAGGGCCGTTCCGAAAATTATGTTTCTGGGCATATTCGGTATTTGAGTCGAAATAATGTATAAATGATAAGGCAAAGCCATGACCTGATCGAAAGCGGACTTCGGAAGGTGCGGAACATAAAAAGCCGCCGCGGTAAACATTATCGGCGCGGTTTCCCCTGAAACTCTCGCAATGCTCAGAATCGCGCCCGTCAAAATCCCCGGCAGGGCGTTCGGCAGGACAACATGCCGTATCGTTTGCCAGCGGCTGACGCCCAAAGATAAACTTGCCTCCCTGAAAGAATGCGGCACGCTGCTTAAGGCGCCTCTTGCGGTGGTTATAATTACGGGCAGTTCCATTATAGATAAAGTTAAAGCTCCGGCTACGATTGAAACGCCAAGCTGCAGAAACATCACGAAAATTCCGAGCCCGAACAGGCCGTACACTACCGACGGAACGCCCGCAAGGTTTACAATCGCGAGTTTTATCACCCTGGTAAGCAGATTATCTTTCGCGTACTCATTTAAGTATATTGCCGCGCAGACTCCTATGGGCAGAGTTATGGTAATCGCGCACAAAACTATCGAAAGAGTTCCTATTATGGCGGGAAAAATCCCTCCGCCTCTCATGCCGTCTTTGGGCATGGATGTCAGAAATTCCCACGTTATGGCCGACGCCCCGTTTTTTATGATAATAAAAACAATAATTGATACCGGAATTATGGCGAGTATCGTGGCGCAGAATAAAATTGCGTATGATATTTTCTGAGAAACTTTAGGACTCAGGAAACGCTTATTAAACATTTATTTTTTAGTTTTCCCTAAAAACAAATCCGCTGTGAAATTCACTATAAATGTGATGAGAAACAAAACAAGTCCTATGGCAAAAAGGGATCTGTAGTGCATTCCGCCTCTCACCGTTTCGCCCATTTCAGCGGCGATTGTCGCCGTCATCGTTCTTACGGGCTCAAAAATCGAATAAGGTATCTGGGCGGCGTTTCCGGTTATCATCATAACCGCCATTGTTTCCCCGACAACGCGCCCTATGCCGAGCATTATCGCGGCAATGATCCCCGGCATCGCGGCCCTTAAAACTATGCGGTGCAACGTCTGCCATTTTGTCGCGCCAAGCGCCAGCGCGCCTTCCTTGTACGACCACGGAACCGAGCGAATGGCGTCTTCGGATATGGTGATTATTGTCGGCATCGCCATAAAAGCGAGCATTATCGATCCGGAAAAAGCTGTCAGTCCCGTTGGAATATCAAAAATGGTTCTTACAAGCGGCACAAGCGTAACCATGCCGACAAAACCAATAACCACGCTTGGTATCGCCGCCATAAGCTCGACAAAAGATTTTAAAACGTCTCTTACTCCCTTGGGCGCGACTTCAGAAATATACAACGCCGACATGACGCCTATTGGGACGGCTATCACGCACGCGCCGGCGGTTACAAAAAGCGATCCGATAATTAAAGGAAGTATGCCGAATTTAGGAGGGTCGGAAGTGGGATACCATAAATCTCCCGTAATAAAACCTATGACGCCGAATTCCTTAAAGAAAGCAAATCCTTCTTTAAGCAGGAAGCCGAATATCAGCGCAACAAAGATTATGGACAGTATTCCGCAGACAAAAATTATGGCTTCAATTATTGAATCGATTTTTCTTTTCATCTTTCGCCTTTTTATCTTGCGGCTATCGGAACAAAATCGGTTTCCAGAACGATTCTTTGTCCTTCTTCGGATAGAGCATAGTCTATAAATTCCTTTACGACTCCCTCAGGCTCTCCGCTTGTGTAAAGATACAAAGGTCTTGATATGGGATATTTTCCAGTCATTACGTTGTGTGGATTCGGATAAAAATATTCGCTGTTTTCATCCGCCGCGACTGAAACGGCCTTGACGTTATCGTTGATATAGCCCATTCCCACGTAGCCCAGGGCGTGGGGGTTCTGGGAAACCTCGTCGTATATCGCCTGGGACGAGGGCATGAGCAGGGCGCGGGGCGCGAACTCATCTTTCGACTTTTTGTCGTTATGCCTTAAAACATGCTCTTTGAAAAACATATGCGTGCCGGAATTGCTCTCACGGGAAAGAATGACTATTTTCTTGTTTTCTCCTCCGATTTCCCTCCAGTTTGTAATTTTCGCCATGAAAATATCGCGCAACTGTTCCAGTGTCAGTTCGTTTACCGGGTTATCCTTGTTGATAAGGATCGCCAGACCGTCAAGGCCTATCATGTATTCAACGGGCGTTACGCCTTTTTCCTCCGCCATGGCGGTTTCTTTTTCTTCTATTTCTCTGGACGACATCGCGATATCGCAGGTTTTATTTATCAGGGCGGCAAAACCGGTTCCTGAACCGCCGCCCGTAACGCCTATGTTGTAGGAAGGATTATTTTCCACGACCCTTTCCGCCCAGACCTGAATGAGGTTGACAATGGTGTCCGAACCTTTTATCTGCATCGACACCGTGTGCGCCCCGCCTTTTTCGGAAGAACGGGAGCAGGAAAAAAACACAACAGACAAAAACAGAATGAAAGATATTTTCAGAAATCTCATTATTCAAAATTCCCAACCGAAGCCATGCTTTCTTCGCCAGGGCCGACCGCTCCGGCTGGCTCTTCATTTAAAACCAATTTGAAATCTTACGCAATTGGCGCACGACATAAAAGATCAAATATGGGGCGGTTTCGCATCGGGGCCGCCTCACGGCGGTCAGTGGTCAGTGATCAGAAAAAATTCGCCGTGAACCATCTTTTGGGTAACTTCCGGAATGAATTTACAGGCAGGCGGGACAGAGGTCGCAGGCGTACGGCCGGGCGCGCGCCGTACAGGCCGCGGACTTGAAAAACAAGCGGATTTGCGCGCCCCATCCGGCGCGAAACCGGCCCGGGCGCGCCAATGGCGTAAAGCCGAAAACTTATGGCTTTATGATGCTGGTGTAAAATACCGAAGTTGAATTGTCTTCCTGTGAATAGCGCAGGAATTTGATCACAATCGGAGACCCGATCTTGATTCCCTTGACGATATTGAGCAGATCGTCCTTGTTGGCTACAGGCTTGCCGTTGACGGCGACAACCACGTCGCTGTAGGGGCTGCCTGAATTCTGTCCCGCCAAACCGGCGTTGTCCGCCAGGCTTCCCGGTTTAACGGTCGTGATATACGCGCCGCCTGAAATATCCATAGCCTTTGCCAGACGCGGAGGAGCATTGTCAAACTCCAGACCGATTTCGGGTTTGGTTTTTGCTTTTTCTTCTTCCTCAAAGCTGTAGCCTCCGCCTCTTCCCTGTCTTTCCTGCGTATTCATTTTGCGTTCGGCAAGCACTACGTCAAATGTCTTTTCCTCTCCGAACCGCACTGCCTTGACCTTGACAGTTTTGCCGGGAACGGTGTTGGCGACCGCCATTCGAAAATCCGAAACGTCCTTAATTTTCGCACCGTCAAACTCGACTATAACATCTTCGGGCTTGATCCCGGCTTTTGCCGCGGGGCCGTCCGCGGAAGGCTTGCTGTCTTCGCCCATAAGCTGTGTAATCAGAACGCCGCTGCCCTGTTTGACGCCGAAATGCTCCGCAAGCGCCGGCGTAAAAGGGAGATTGTTCATGCTGACGCCGATCCAACCGCGTGAAAACCTTCCCGTTTCGAGAATCTGGTTGTAAATTTTTACAAAAATATGCGATGGAACGGCAAAACCTATGCCCGCGTTGCCCGCGTTAAAACTGCTGCCCGTGGAAATAAAACTGTTGATGCCAACCACCTCGCCGCTCATGTTTGCGAGCGGCCCACCGCTGTTTCCGCTATTGATGGCGGCATCGGTCTGCAGATAGTCGTTAAGCAGAGACGCCCCGCCGTCGTTGAAAGTACGTCCCGTCGCGGAAATAATGCCCGCCGTTACGGTCTGCGCAAGTCCGAAAGGACTGCCGATGGCAACCACCCAGTCGCCAACTTTCATGCTCTGCGAATTGCCTATTCTTGCGTAAGGGAAAGGTTTGTCTCCGTCGATTTTAATTACGGCGATATCCGCCTCCGGATCGGTTCCGATCAGTCTTGCGGTATATTCCTCGCTGACGCCATCCACATTGACCTTAATCTTTGTCGCGCCTTCAACAACGTGGTTGTTCGTTATTATGTATCCTTTGGGATCAACGATCACTCCCGAACCCAGACTGCGTATTACGCGTTCACGCCGAGGAGCGGGCGTCATCTGGCCTCCGAACTGGTTCCCAAAAAAGTCAAAAAGATCAAATGGCGTTCCGCCCCCTCTCTGCTGCCCGGAAACGATCTCTTCCGTGTTGATGTTGACCACAGCTGGCGACACGCTGTTTGAGACTTCTTCAAAAGCTTGTGAAAAAGCCTGAAGCGGGCCGTTGACGGGTTTGCCCGCGGGCTGCATTTGCAACTGGCTGTCGCCGGGCCCGGTCGCGCCCGCGCGGTCCGTAATCAATGTTCCTATGCCGATGCCCAGAGCAAGCACAAGCAAAACCATAAGAAAACCGAATATCTGTTTTCCTCGACCCGCTTTTTCCGACGGATCGTTTATTATCATCTTATCGCTCATTATCGAATACCTCCCGGGTTAACCCGTAAAAAATCATGCTACTCGCCTTCCTTGTACGCAACTGTTTATCGGCGGGTTTCAAAAATATTGTAGTGATCAGTAGTCAGTGATCAGTGGTCAGAAAATCCGCCGGGAACAATCATTGAGGGGTAACTTCTCGAATAAAGTTATTGGTAAGCCGTTCCGTGCGTTCAAAAAATGTAAAAGTGAGCTCGCTTTCGCATTTTTCAAAAAAAGTGAGCTCACCTTCGGGCGGAGTACTCATGCGCGGCTCGAAAGCGCGCAGGAATAACATTAATAATATCAATAACTTATGAGATATATTCCGCCTCTTTTGGGATTGGCATGTTATGTGCGAAATGAAAAAGCGTCGCCGTCGCCGCCGGGAATCGGCAAACGGGGCGAAGTAAATTCGAAGGCAATGCGGGTTCCCGGCGGTTGACGGCGTACGGATTAGGCCGCCTAACGGCGGTCAGTGGTTAGTGATCAGTGGTCAGAAAAGTTCGCCGTGAACCATCTTTGATGGTGACTTCCGGAATGAAGTTATAGGCGAAGAAACGCTACTTACGATTGAACTTCGCCATAAGATCCTGTACCGAACTCGGCTTTTTTTCCGGCGGCGGAGTTTTTCCGGCCGCCGGGCTGTCGTTGCGGCGGCCGCCGCCGGATGCTTTTCCGGCGGGTTTACCGGGTGACTTCATGGTCAACGAAATGCGCTTGAGCGCTTCATTTACTTCCAGAATGCGGACTTTTACGATCTGCCCAACCTTGACGATTTTTTTCGGGTCGTCAATAAATCTGTCGGCGAGCTGTGAAACATGCACCAGCCCGTCCTGATGAACGCCGATATCTACAAACGCCCCGAAATTCGCGACATTTGTCACCACGCCTTCCAGTTCCATCCCAACGACAAGATCCTTTATCTCCTTTACTTCCTCCAGGAACGTCGCATAGCGGAATTCGGCGCGAGGGTCGCGCCCCGGTTTTTCAAGCTCGCCCAGAATATCGCGCAGAGTCGGCTCGCCAATTGTGTCCGTGACATAATCCCCAAGATTTACCGCGCTGAATTTCGCCGGATTTTCCGTAACCTTGTCCAAGGGGATCGCAAGATCGGCGGCCATTTTCTCCACGATGAAATAGCTTTCCGGATGCACCGCGGTATTATCGAGCGGGTTTTCGCCGTCGCGGATGCGTAAAAATCCGGCCGACTGCTCAAAGGTTTTCGGGCCGAATTTTGGCACTTTCAGCAATTCCTTGCGGCTGCGGAACGCGCCGTTTTCATTGCGGAACGCAACGACATTTTTCGCTACGCCCGCCGACAAACCCGCCACAAAACTCAAAAGCTCTTTCGACGCGAGATTAAGATCGACGCCGACATAGTTCACGCAGCTTTCCACCGTGTCGCCAAGTTTTTCCCTGAGCAGTTTCTGATCAACGTCATGCTGATACTGGCCGACGCCGATTGATTTCGGATCGATCTTGACCAGTTCCGCCAGCGGATCCTGAAGCCTCCGGGCAATGCTTATGGCGCCGCGCGCGGTTAAATCCAGATCGGGAAATTCATCAATAGCGGCTTCGCTGGCCGAATAAACCGACGCGCCGGCCTCGCTTACCATCACCGTAACCGGCTTTTTATCCAGCCCGGAAAGCGTTTCGCCGACAAAAGCCTCCGTTTCGCGCCCGGCCGTGCCGTTGCCGATGGCAATAAGCTCAATGGCGTATTTTTCCATAAACCGTCGGAGAGCTTCAGCCGCCTGCGTACGTTCTCCACCGGATTTGTGCGGCTGAACGGTCTGGTATTCCAGAAGTTTTCCCGTCCGGTCTACGGCGGCGACCTTGCACCCGGTGCGGAAACCGGGATCGATGCCCAGAGTTGGTTTCATGCCGGCGGGACTGGAGAGCAGCAGTTCGCGCAGGTTTGATTCAAACGTGCGTATGGATTCTCTGTCCGCGCCGAGCTTTTTCTCATAACGAACCTCGCCGATCAGCGTTGTGCGCATCAGCCGCTCAAAAGCGTCGTCAAGCATGGCTTCGTAAAACCCGCGGACGGCAGGCGCCGCCG
>JAIRVC010000131.1 GCA_031254095.1 Acidobacteriota bacterium | reverse complement strand
AAAAAGAAAGTCATCCTTTTTTCTCTTGACGGCTATCGCATAGGCGCGGTTGAGCAGCTCCGCACCTACGCCGGCCTTATCGGCGTTCCGTTTCGTTTTGTGAGCCAGGCGGCGGAACTGCCGCGCCTGATCGCGGACAACTCAAGGCGGGATTACATTCTGATCGACACTGCCGGGCGGGGCCGGAAGGATATGCATGTCATGGAACCGCTTGCCGGTCTCCTGCGCGATTCGGATCATATCGAACGGCATCTTGTGATGAGCGCCTCCATGAAGGCTTCCGATATGCGGAGAGTACAGGATCAGTTCGAAATGTGCCGGCCGGATCATCTGCTTTTTACCAAGCTGGATGAAACCTCTACTCCAGGCCCGATACTGAACGAGCTGGCGCGCACAAATAAAACCTTTTCTTATTATACGGACGGACAGCGCGTACCCGACGATCTGCATGTCGCGGCGCGGGGACAAATTATGGACCTGGTTCTTAGCGGAGCCGGAGCGTAGCTTCCGGAAAAAATATGTCTTCTTTTGATGAAATACGGGAAAACACAAAAAATCATGGAGTAGCGGTCGAAGCATTAACGTCCAAGGAGGGATTGGCGTTAGGCAAAAAACGCAATACGCGTTTTATAGCCGTTACCAGCGGAAAGGGCGGCGTAGGTAAAACCAACATTGTCGCCAATCTGTCCGCCAGCCTTTCCGAACTGGGAAAGAAGGTCGTGGTGCTCGACGCTGATTTTGGCCTGGCAAATCTTGACGTGCTGCTGGGATTGACTCCGCGCTATCACCTTGGGCATATGCTTTATGGTGATAAAAACCTGAGCGAGATCATGGTGCGGGGGCCGGAAGGCATTTATATTATTCCCGCGAGTTCCGGTCTGCACCAGATGTCGGACCTGACGCTTTTACAGCGTAATCGCCTGATTGAGGAAATCAGGGATCTTGACATGGACATTGATTACTTCATTATTGATACGGCCGCGGGCGTTTCGCGCAACGTCGTGCATTTTTTGATTTCCGCCGGGGAAGTTTTCGTTGTCAGCGCTCCTGAACCGACGGCTATCGTAGATGCCTACGCGGTCATCAAAATCATCCTGGCAGAGGACAGTTATAAGCCTATACGGGTGATCGTCAATTCCGTGAAAGATGAATATTGCGCGCATGAAGTTTTCTATCAGATAAATTCCGTCGTGGAGCGTTTCCTCAACCGTACAATCGACTATTTTGGGTATGTAGAACGTGACAGTCACGTCCAGAAAGCGGTAAAAAGCCAGATGCTGGTTACGCAGCGCTTTCCGAACGCTCCAGCAAGCCGCTGTTTTCGTAATCTGGCTCACCGGATCGTGCGAAATGAAACCTGGGCGTTCGAAGGAGTGATCGTGGAAAAGCTCCTCAATGACTGGATCAACTGAGGATAAAAAATGATATACGATCTTGAGCACCGGCATAAACCCGCCATGCCTCCTCCCGTGATGACGGCTGACATGGAACGCGAGGGGTTGATTCTGGAACACATGTCCCAGATCAAGTACATTGCCCAGCGTATTTCCACAAAGCTTCCGGCGCATGTCGAGCTGAACGACCTGATCGGCACGGGCGTACTCGGGCTTTTGGACGCGATTGAGAAATTCGATCCAAACCGCGGTGTAAAGTTCAAAACCTATGCGGAATTGCGCATTAAAGGCGCGATTCTGGACAGCCTGCGCAACCTTGACTGGGCGCCGCGTTCACTGCGCAAAAAGAGCAAGGATCTTGAAAAGATATGCCATGATCTTGAACAGCGTCTCGGGCGTCCGGCAAGCGACAAGGAAATTTGCGAGGAGATCGGGCTTTCCCTGGAGGAGTTCTACGAACTTGTCGACCAGCTCAAGGGTCTTAATCTTGGCAGTTTTCAGGAACTCGTCGGGCATGACGTTGAAAAAACCAGCGATCCGCTTATGACATATATTCCGGACACCCCTCAGATGGATCCGTTCTTTTTATTCCAAAAATCTGAGGTTAAAGGAATACTGGCGTCGGCAATCGAAATGCTTCCTAAAAAGGAGCGGCTGGTTATCTCGCTTTACTATTTTGACGAATTAACCATGAAAGAAATTGGCAAGGTGTTAGGCGTGAACGAATCCCGCGTGTCTCAGTTGCATACGAAGGCAATGCTGCGGCTGCGTTCCAAACTTCGCAAAATGAACGATCAAGATAAAAGTATAAATTATGGAAAAAGTTCTTTCGCAAGATGAAATCAATGCCCTGTTTGCGGCTATGTCAACTGATGACCCGGCGCCGGCGCCAGCGGCAACGGCAGCCGCGCCTGCTCAGCCGGAAAAGTCCGTTTCGGAGAAGGAAAAGAAGATCGTCCGCTACGATTTTCATGACGCCGATCGCGTTTCCCAGGATCAGCTGCGTTCACTGCACATGCTGTATGAGGCGTTCGGACGTAATTTTGCATCCTCTCTTTCGGCGTACCTGCGGGCTTTTGTCGACGTAACCCTGAAATCCATCGAACAGGTGCCGTATTCGGTTTTCGTCAAGCAGCTTCCCGATCCAACGCTGTTCGCCAGCGTTACGATGAAGCCGCTGGACAGCAACATGGCTCTTGAGATGAACCCAACGCTGGTTTTTCCCATGATAGACATGATTCTGGGCGGGCCGGGAACCAATATTGAGGAAAACCGGAACCTGACGGAAATCGAGCTGAATATCATAGAAGGCGTCATCAAGCTGGCAATGCGCGATCTCGGCACGGCATGGCGAACCATCATGGATTTTGATTTCGTTCTGGATGGAAAAGGGACAAAGCCGCAGATGTTCCAGATCGTATCTCAATCGGAAGCGGTAGCCACGATTATTCTTGAAGTGAAGATCGGCGACTTTTCGGGACGCATGAACATGTGCATCCCCTCGCACGCGCTCAAGCAGATGCGCAGCAAATTCGACCAGCAATGGCAGGCGCCCCGGCACAAAACGATTGAAAACGAAGGGGAAAAAATGGTTCAGCTCCTTCAGCGCGTTCCAGTCGTGCTGAGCGGCGAAATACCAAATTGCAAAATGACTGTCGGCGAACTGTTAAAGGTTTCCGTCGGCGATGTTATCACGCTTAGTCATCGTGTTACCGACCCCGTCAATATGCGCGTCGGCGGCATTGTGAAATATAAGGGGAACATCGTGCAGCATCGGGGAAACATCTCTTTTGAAATACTCGACCGGGTCGGTCATTAAGGAAAGGAAATTGAAACATGGACATCGAAACGCCAGACATATCACAGAACTCGACGCAGGCAGGCGCGGGCGCAAGCGCCACCAACGTTAACCTCGATCTGCTGCTGGATGTAGACCTGCCGATCAGCGTTGCATTCGGGACCTCGGAAATGATGCTGAAAGACGTCATGAATCTTGGCGCCGGATCGGTTATCGAACTTCACAAATCCGTCAACGATCCGGTTTCGATCATAGTCAACCAGACGCCGATTGCGCGCGGCGAGGTTGTAATGGTCGATGGCAAATACGGCGTCAGGGTGCTCGAAGTGGAAAGCACGGCCAACCGCATACGGTCGCTTGCATAGTTTTTAAGGAGAATAGAGATGTTTGACGTGTTTCTTTACACTTTGACGGCCATGGCGGGCGGAACGATTCTTTACTACACCGCAAGAAAACAATTGCTGCGGCGCATCGAAGTCATGGAAGAAGACCTTGAGCGTTACGCGGAGGTGATCGCCAAAATGGCCGAGGTGCAATCCCGAACCTTCGAAAAATTTTCCGGCCGTTTTGAGGAACTTGAGGAACGCGTTCTTGATCTCAGCATACCGTCGCAGGATCCGGAATTGCCGCTCGAAAAACGGCACCAGGTGCTTTCTCTCGCCAAACAGGGAGTTTCTCTTGAGGAGATCGTCGAACGGGTCAAGGCGCCGGTCGGCGAAGCGGAACTGATTCTGAATCTGCGCAAATATCAGCGCGGGATGATGAAAAATACGGCCGCACCGAAACAGGCGGCGGCCCACGCCTGATACTTAACCGGAGGCAATTGCAAAAGACATGGAGATACCGGCGTCCCGCCGATGCTCCCATGTCTTTTGCAATTGCCTCATATGTCAACTTTTTGGATCCCTCCCCCCGCGCGCGTAGGGCTAGCGCATTAAAAACATAAAACACATCAAATCACTAACCATGGCGCTTGAAAAGTTTTGTTTTATGCGTTTTTATCAAGTATTATTTATCGTTTAAGCAACATCAGTAAATCATCCGCTATATGACATCCTATAGGCGACCTCCGAAAACCCCAAAATCAAGGCTTGCGACTGAGGCAAAAGCGGAGTTTACATATAGGTAAATGAGCATTTTCCGAAGGAGCGTAACGCAGAGTTTGGGGTTTTCGGAGGTCGCCTATAAAAATTCAAATGGAGAAACACGTAATGAAGCTGTTGTACGCCCTGATATTGGTTGCTGTAACGTTTCTTTCTTTCGCCGCGGGCGGCGCGGCGTTTGCGCAGGAACAGCGGTATGAGCTGAATCAGATACGGAGTGTCAATATTCCAAAAGTATCGCGCCCGCCGAAATTTGAGGATTTTATCACCGGCGCGCCAAGGGAAGCCGAACTTGTAATTACCGACTTTCGCCAGGTTGATCCCGGCGATGGCGATCCGGTCAGTCAGCCAACAACGGCGTATCTTTCATACGACGAGAAAAATCTGTACGCGGCTTTTGTCGCCAAAGACGACCCGTCGAAAATCCGTGCGACGATCAGCCGCCGTGACTCCATTTTCAGCAACGACAGGGTTACGCTCTCCCTCGACACGTTTCACGACCACCAGCGCAATTACTGGTTTGAATCGAACGCCTACGGAGTGCAGATGGACGGCACGAACAACAACGGCATTGACGATCTGAATTTCGATACGCTCTGGTATTCCGAAGCGCGTATTGTCGAAGATGGTTATGTTGTTCTCATGACTATTCCCTTTAAAAGCCTGCGTTTTCCCAATACGCCGGTTCAAAACTGGGGCATTATGGTGAGCCGGGCCATACAGCGAAACAACGAATGGGCGAACTGGCCGTATCTCACCTGGCGGCTGATGCCAAGCTGGCAGGGACAGTTCGGCGACCTGACGGGCATCCGCGACATTTCACCGGGGCGCAACATGCAGTTTATTCCTTACGCCGGATTTTCCCGCGCAAGCTACTGGAACCCTTTAAAGCCCGGACTGCAATATGACGCCGAAAACGACTTTCGCGCGGGCCTCGACGCGAAAATGGTGCTGCGCGACTCGCTGACGCTCGACATGACGCTGAATCCGGATTTTAGTCAGGTGGAATCCGACTCGCCGCAGGTCACGAT
>JAIRVC010000126.1 GCA_031254095.1 Acidobacteriota bacterium | reverse complement strand
TTGAACGCCACGCATTGCATGACGCCGGTTCCGTCGCGCAGTAAAATGAACTGGAGTTTTCCGCTGCTGCGGCGGTTATAAACCCAGCCGCGCAGAGTCGCTTCGCCGCCCTCGTGTTCGCCCGCGTTTTCAATATAAATTATCGGCATAACCAAAATCCTGTTCAGAAAACCATTGATTGCGGCGTTATTTCACGCTCACGGCAATAATCAAGATACAGCGCGTGATAACTCTTGCGGATAAAACACGATTCAGCTATGCCAAGCTTTTCCGCCAGATTCAGAATTTCGTCTTTCGTTCCTTCGAGTTCCGCGTAATTGCCGATCGGCGTTTCGTCAACGGCAACGGCAACGCCGTCAAGCGCGAATTCACGGCGATATTTCTGATACCGGAATCCCTGCCGCATCCCTATTCTTTCGAGTATCTCAATCGCCGTTTCGGGATCTTTGACGCCGGTTTCAAGCTCTTCGCGCGATTTGAAAATCGCATCCGGCCGGGGCGCGCCCTTGTATGTCAGAACGCCACGCCCGTCAACGGAACGGACGCGCAAAAGACAACGTTCCATCTTCAGCCTGTCGTCGGGAAAATCAAAAAGGATGTTGTCTTCGAGACTTTTTTCAGAAACGCGCGCCGCGCCGTGTGAAAGCAAACGCTCCGAGAAATCTTCAACGGATTCTATTTTGATCTTTACTTCCGTTTCGACGCCCATTTTTTAGATGCGCTCTTTGCTAACAGGAACTTTCATGAATCGTAAACTGCCGCAGGGCGACGCCGCATTCCGCAAGCAGCGAGAGAGCGCGGGCATTCAGCGTGTAGTCCTTATTATAGACGACTTCCACTATGCCGCTGTTGATGATCAGTTTTGTGCATTGCAGGCAGGGCGCGAAGGTTGTGTAGAGCGTTGAGCCTTTCAGGCTGATGCCGTGGTAGGCCGCCTGCGTAATGGCGTTTTCCTCGCCGTGGGAACAAAGGCATTCGTCAAGCGCCGTGCCGCTCGCCGCCATGCCGTTACAGCGCGGGCATCCGCCTTCGTTGCAGTTCCGCGCGCCGCGCGGCGTACCGTTGTATCCGGTGGAAATCACGCGGCGGTCTTTCACGATGATGGCCGCGACCTTGCGCTTCATGCAGTTCGAGCGCGTTGCCACGACTTTGGCAATATTCATGAAGTACTCGTCCCAGCCGGGGCGCGCAAAGAGGCTCATCAGAAGCGGCAGAATTTCATCCAGCCTGGCGTAGAGGACTTCAATCGTTCCGTTGTTTTCGATAACGTTGTCAGCCAGCGCCATTGTGGCTATAAGCTGCTGCGCGGCCGGATTTTCCGAATGGAGTTCGCGTTCCTCCTCGGCCATGAATTGTTCAAATGTCGCGGCCGTGTTTTCGCGCGCGCGTTCGAGACTGCGCTCAAAGCGCGTTTTCGCTAAAGCTTCAATGGCAAACAGCCTGAAATCCGGCCGCCGCCGCAACGCTTCAACTTCCGCGGGATTCCGTATGGAGTCGATTACGTAATTATGTTCGCTTTCAAGTCCCGCCATAACGCGCTCGGCGAGTATGCCCGCGCCGCCCTTTTCGCGCATTTCGGTTCCCGTTTTGATAAGCGTTTCGCGCGTTACTTCTTCCCCGCGCCGCCGAATCTCGGCGCGAATCGCGTCCGACAGCGAAACATATTCAAAGCCGCGCGCGCGCAGATAATCGCAAACTTCCGTCTTGCCCGCCCCGTTTTTTCCAGTCAGTCCAATAATCATAACCAATAATAATAACGCCTATTTGCGGGCAATGAAAGCTTTCATTCCGTCTTTTCGTCTTGCGATTTACCCGTGAACCGCTGATTTTTGGGTTTTTAGAGGTTCCATTATTTGGGCAATTTGCCGCCTTTTATCCAGCGCAGCGAATCAGGCTCGCCGGTGGCGACGGAAAGGAGGGTCTGGCGGTAATTACGAACTTCATAGCGCGCCATCAGCGGATTTTCCGGCTGGTCAAGGAAGCTCCATTCCCCTTTTCGGTCGTCGGCGGCCCGAATAACGGGAAGCTCCACAATATTCCGGTTTACCTCGACAGAAACGCTTCCTTCTCCAATGAAGTTGAGTTTAGCCTGCACGCCGTTGAGATTCCACCGCGCCGTTTTCTTTTCTTTCAATTCGGCAAAAACGCGGCGGCTCAGCCAGAGCGCCGTTTCGTTTCGCGTCTTTTTATCTTTGCCGACGGCAAACTGTGATGATATTTCGTATCCTTTGGCGTCGGCAACGGCGCGCTCCGGCATAAATACCGTTCCCTGTCCGGTTTCATTTTCCCATTCAAAAAACCGGTCGGGCTTGAAAGAAGCGAGGCGCGCTACAAAAAATTTCTCGTATTCCGCGCCTTCAATTTTCCAGACCAGCACGGTGCCCAATCCGAATTCGGGAAGAGAAAATTCCGACGCCGCGCCGCAGACCATGGCGGCAAGGACGATCGCCAAAAGCGCCGCGAGGATAATACGGAAAAGGTTCTGTTTACCTGGCATTTCCCTAAAAGCCCTGTTCCACAAGGTATTCGACGGTCAGTCTGGATTCGGTTTTTTGGCTGCCGTGCGGACTTTCGGGATTTTCCGCAAGCCCCAGTTGAAAATACCGTTCGAAATATTTCCCGAGGATGTCCGTCTCAAGATTTACCGGGTCGCCGGGTTTAAGTTCGCCAAGGTTGGTGGCGGAAAGCGTATGCGGAATCACAGCCGCGGAAAAACTTTCCTTTCCGAGAGCGGCGATTGTCAGGCTGATGCCGTTGACCGCGATTGAACCTTTGTAAACGAGATAGCGTTCCAGCGCGCACGGAAAGCTGAAAGAAATTTCAAAACCTCCGCCGGACGGCGTTCGTGAAATCATCCGCCCGACATCGTCCACATGCCCCTGCATGATGTGTCCGCCCAGACGCCCATTGACGGCAAGCGCGCGCTCAAGGTTTACGCGGGCGCCGATTCCGGCGTTCCGGAACGCGCTCCTCTGCAGCGTTTCCTCCGAGATGTCGCAAACGAACGCATCCGTCAGAAGGCGCACGGCAGTCAGGCAGACACCGTTGACCGCTACTGAATCGCCAATGACGATTCCCGGCAAAATGTTTTTAGCCGCGACGGTAATCGCCGCGCCCTCCGCCTGAAAGCGCAGTTCCCTGATTGTTCCAACTTCTTCAACGATGCCAGTAAACATATAGGGAACCTCTAAAACCCCAAAATCAGCAGTCCAAAATTCTTTTCACTTCTTCAGGTTTCAGCGCGCGGTACTTTCCAACGGGGAGATTCCTGTCCGTCAAAAAGCCGATACGCACACGCCGCAGTTTCTGCACCGGATGACCGGCCGCCTCGAACATTTCACGAATCTGGCGGTTTTTCCCCTGTGTCAGCGTCACTTCGTACCAGCTGTTCGCGCCTTCTTTAATCGGCTCGATTTTGCATGGGGCGAATTTAACGCCGTTCACCCGCGGTCCGTCCCGCAACAGCGCGAGAGACTGCGCGTCCGGATTTGCCCTGACCTTGACATGATAGACTTTCGGAAAACGCTTTCCCGCCGACGAAACAATTTTCGCGAAGTCGCCGTCGTTGGTCAGCAGTATCAAGCCTTCGGTATTGTAGTCCAGCCGCCCGACAGGAAAAATGCGCTTGTGCGCCGGAACCAGATCCGTGACCTTGACCCGTCTTTCGGGATCAGCAACGGTTGACATAACCTGTTTCGGCTTATTCAGCAGCAGATAAACTTTTTTGGCCGCGTCAAAGCGGATGCGCCGGCCGTCCACCCGGATGGAATCGTTTTCAGGGTCGGCTTTTGCGCCGAGCTGCGCGACAACCTGCCCGTTGACGGTAACGCGCCCTTCCTGAATAAGAAGTTCGGCTTTGCGCCGGGAAGCCACTCCCGCCGAGGCGATAATTTTCTGTAATCTTTCTTCAGTTTTCTTATTCATGGACTTCAGGATATATGAAACCGTCGTTTACTTCACCCGGCAAATACAAGCGTTTGAATTCGGGCTGAACGGCATCCGGTTTTTCAGTCTCGGTTATATTATCAGCGGCAATACTGTCGTTTGAAACGGACGATATCGGATTAGTCGTAAAATCAAGACTGTCTATACCGCTGTTTCCAACTTCAATCACAAGCATTTGATTTGCGACAGGATAAGCGCCATAAGACTCGCCTCCGTCGCCAAGCACATAGTCATTGTTCCGGTCGCTGCCGGCAATAATCCAGTAGCGGCCCGGCTGCACATTTTTGAAAGAATAATTATAGTGCCTACTGCCTTAATCGTCGGTTTTTATCTCACCCACTCCTATTTCATCCACGATTTTAAAGTTATCCGCGTTGCGAAGCTGTATATAGTGGTATCCGGCGTTATCGTCGTCAGTTGCGCCGTCCGCGCTGCGAACCTGAACCGTGATATTGACCGAAACAGATTTTCCTGAAGATGCCGCAAATGTAACGATTGCCGTATAGACACCTTCCTGTTCCAGCATGG
>JAIRVC010000103.1 GCA_031254095.1 Acidobacteriota bacterium | reverse complement strand
TCTGAAATGCAAGGTATTTGGCACAAAAATTATTGTTCAGGAACCAAACAAAAAAATGAACGATATCGCTAAATTCGTGAATATCAAATTCCCGATGGAATTGCCTATAATTTGTGGTGAGAAATATGCCGGGAATTAAGGATTATTTAATATTCAGCCCCTGTGCGGACAACGGATGGAGGGGACGGACAAGCCGTATTTTCGCTCCTGCCGTCCAGTACGCCTTCCTGGCAGCGGATCCGCAGCTATTTGTTGCGGCGGCAAACTTCATCTTTGCGCAGTCCCCAAAAGGTACATATTAAATTTCATGGCTTTCAGGGACAGGTTGAATCCGGAACGGATTCGGTGAACATGAAATGAAATTTCCGCTGCTGGACGCAAACGGCATTGAATCGCGCGAGTCTCCGCCGGGGAATTTTGGAAAATATCGCAGAATACCGGCATGGGGAAAGGATAATAATAGTCCGCCCGCTTCCACTCGAAAAAACGATACCATCTTATGATAATCCGCAGTAAAATCACCTTTTTCGTGCGACACAGACGGACGCCGGAAGGCCCGGAATCCGCAGGTTGACATAACGGGTATTATCAAAAGCTGATACGCCGGAGCGGAGAACGACATGGAAACAC
This sequence comes from Acidobacteriota bacterium, assembly GCA_031254095.1. Lineage (GTDB taxonomy): Bacteria > Acidobacteriota > UBA6911 > UBA6911 > UBA6911 > UBA6911. Next base: position 2,209 of record JAIRVC010000103.1, on the reverse strand, counting down.
GGGTTCTCCGCCATGTCCGCTATTATATTTTGCATGACCATGAATGAGTGAAATACGGCAAGGAGGGTGTGTACTTGTATTTTGGAAGCGTTAAATTTTTCAAGCACTTAATACTGTCAATCCTGGCGTTGATGATAATAATACCCCTTGCCGCCGCCGTTGCAGCCGCCGTCGGCAACGCCTCGCTGAAAAAAAATATTGAAGAGTTAAAGGCGCGGGTTTCAACTTATGAGGGATTCAAGAACGACGGCAGGGAATTTTCTACGGCGGATTTTTACGCGCTTATGGAGCGGCTCGGAGTAAAAAAAGAAGATTTTTTCCTGCTGCTTTATGATAAAGACCCCGATATTTTAAACGTTCTGGATAATTACATCGACAAACAAGCGCCTGAAGGCGATTCGGAAAATAAAGCGGACGAGCAGGCGCCGGCAGCGCCAGCCGCTGTTTTGCGGAAAAAGGCGCGCCCGACGGCCGTACCCGCTTTCGAGCCGGGTTCCCCGGCCGGGTACGCGAATCTTTACCAGGATTTATACGCTGAAAAATACGCGGACGAAACAGCGCCGCGGTACAAGAACGACAAAGGGCATATTTATCTCACGTTTGACGACGGACCGTCCAAGCATACCACTAACATTTTAAATTACCTGAAGAAGCACGAAGTCACGGCTACTTTTTTTGTAGTACCCGGCAAAAACAGCGCCCGGCTTTTAAACATGATTCTTGAGAACGGACACGCAATCGGGGTACACTCTGCCAGCCACGATTACTACGAGATATATTCGAGCGTGGAAGCGTTCCTTGCGGATTTTAAGAAAGCGTATGATCTGATTTACAAGCAAACCGGGATAAAGCCGGAGATTTTTCGTTTCCCCGGAGGGAGCAACAACAGTTATAACTTTGATGTGCGGGACAACATCATCGCGGAAATGACAAGGCGCGGCTTCGTTTACTTTGACTGGAACGTGGACAGTAAGGACTACGCCGATGCGACATGGACGCAAATGTATAACACGGTTTTAAGCGAAGTAGCCGATAATACCGCTAAGGGCCGCCGTTCCATCATTCTTTTGCACGACCGGCCCGGCGGAATGAACACGGTTCTCGTCATAGAGGACATAGTAATTGCGCTTTTGAATGACCCTAACGGGTACAGGTTCGGCAAGTTGGACAGATACGTAAAACCGATTCAGTTTTAGGGAAACGCTGATTGATGGTCAGTGAAAGGAACAAGCAATGGGAATAAAGGAGAATTTCACACAGGCGTTAAGAGAACTTACCGGCGGCGGAAAGGAAACAGATAAAAAAAACCTGCCCGTCGAGGAACTGGTCGATGAACTTGAGAAAGCCGTTGAAGCATACGGCGCTCCGCGTCCGAGGGAAGCCGCGCCGACCGTCACGACCATCGACGATGTGCCCGATATGCCCGAAGATGCCGTATCTCCAGAAGCGTTCTTCGCGAAAAAAGACGCGCCTCCCCAATCTTTCGCCAAGACGCCAAAACAAAGCGTGGATATTGCGCCGCCCGTGAGCGCGGAACCCGCCGTTGAAGCAGACGTTGACGCACCCGCGCCCGTAAGCGCGAGCGAACCCGAAGCGGCGGCCGCAAATACAGGCGCCGACCGTTTCGCGGGAAACTTCGCGTCTTCGGCCTTTTCCGGTTTCCGCCAAAGAAGCGACACGGACGACACGAACGAACTTACGGTTATTTCCAGAAACACCATCATTGACGGAAATATCCGTTCTCTTGCCAATATGAGCATAGAAGGTCATATAAGAGGCGATGTCGAAACAACAAAAAATCTCGACATGAACGGCAAGATAGTCGGCAATGTCACCTGCAACAACGCGCTTATGAACAGATCGCAGATACAGGGCAACATCCGCATAAAGGGCAACATAAGCATGAAACGCGATACGCTTTTGATCGGCGACATCATGTCCACTCATGCCGAGGTCAACGGGAAAATCAAGGGAAACGTCGATGTCGCGGGCAGGGCGGAATTAAAAGGAGACGCTGTGGTGTTCGGGGATATAAGCGCGTCCACGATTACCGTGGAGGACGGCGCGATTATCCGGGGGCATGTGAGCACGACATCCCTGAATCTGGAAGAGAGCCGAAATATGTTTCCAGAGGCGATAGTTATCGAATACGAGAGCTAGGGTTTCTGTTGGGAACCTACAAAAACTCCAAAATCAAGGCTTGCGGCCG
>JAIRVC010000245.1 GCA_031254095.1 Acidobacteriota bacterium | reverse complement strand
GCAAAAACGTACCGTGGCTGATTACCATTTCCGTTCTTTTTGTAACGCTGGGCGGACTGTCGTTTTCCGTAGGCTTGTATTTTGATTATCTCTGGTTTGCGGAGTTGGCAAAAACGACTGTTTTTACAACGGTTTTGTACGCCAAGAGCATGTTGGGCGCGATAACGCTCCTTGTAAGTTTTCTGTTTCTGTACATCAATTTTCTCATCGCCAACCGGGGGCCGGGACTCATTGAAATAGGCGTTCCGACGCCGACAGGGCAGATCACGGCGTTAAGAGTGCAGCCGGAGACGGTACGGCGCGGCGCGGGGCTGGTCGCCGCGGCGCTGGGGCTTGTAATAGGAACAGGCGCGGCTTCCCAGTGGGAAACGGTCTGGAGTTGGCTGAACCGCGTCAATTTCAACGAAGCTGATCCTGTTTTCAATAAAGATATTTCATTTTACTTTTTTTCGCTCCCGCTCTTGCGCGATGTCATATACATTGGCCTGGCGTTGTGCTTCGCGGCGCTCATCGGCGTTGCCGCGCTTTATTACTTTAAAGGCATCCTGTCGTGGCGAAAGGTAAAAGAAGGCGGCGCAAGCAGGCGTCCTGCCGTTCATATATCCCTGCTGGCGGCGATGATTTTTATTTTCCTGGCCTTCAGCGCGCATTTGAGCCGCTATGAGCTTCTCTTTGGCGCGTATGATATTTTCTATGGCGCCGGTTATGCCGATATTAATGCCCGTATGCCGATGCTGACGCTGCTTGCCGTCGTTTCCTTCCTGGCCGCGGCGCTCTGGCTGTACAGCGCGTTTTCAGGACGCCTGCGCGCGGGCCTGGCTGCGGTGGCGCTATACCTGGTTGTTACATTTATCGGCGGCCTCTATCCGGCGGCGGTTCAGAAATTTATCGTGGATCCCAACGAGCTTGACAGGGAAAGCCCGCAAATTTCACACAATATCAGGGCGACGCTCAAAGCCTATGGGCTTGACAACGTGGAAGAACGCGACCTTTCCGGCGACAAGGCGCTGACGCCGGCCGATATTGAGCGCAACGCAACGACGATTCACAGCATACGCCTCTGGGATCACGAGCCGTTGCTTGACGCGCTCAAGCAGATACAGGAGATTCGGACATATTACGATTTCGTTTCGGTGGATAATGACAGATACCGGTTCGACGGCGAACTCAAGCAGACCATGCTTTCCACCCGTGAGCTGAATTCCGCCAGCCTTCCCGAAAGGAACTGGATCAATGAACACCTGAGTTACACGCACGGCTACGGCGTCGCTATAGGCCCCGTGAACCGCATGACCTCGGAAGGGCTGCCCGTTTTGCATGTTCAGAATATTCCGCCGGTTTCCGAATTCCCGGTTTTAAATGTCGAGCGGCCTGAAATCTATTTCGGGGAACTGACCACCAGCTACGCGGTTGTAAACACCGGGCAGATGGAATTCGACTATCCTTCCGGCGAGAAAAACGTATACACCACATACGCCGGCACGGGCGGCGTTCCGGTCAAATCATTTTTCCGGAAAATGCTGCTCTCTTTTTACTTCCGCGACGTGAACATTTTACTCTCGCCACTGGTGACATCAGAAAGCCGTTTCATGTACTTCCGAAGCGCGCGTGAGCGTTTCCAGCGTCTCGCTCCGTATCTGATGCTGGATCGCGATCCGTACATGGTTGTTTCCGAAGGAAAGCTTTACTGGATACAGGACGCCTACACCCGGTCGAATAGATATCCCTACTCTACCACAACCCCCGGAGTGGGAAATTATATGCGCAATTCCGTGAAAATGGTCATGGACGCATACAACGGCAAGGTTGATATGTATGTCGCCGATCCGGACGACCCGGTAATACAGGTTTATCAGAAAATATTTCCCGGCGTCTTTCGCCCGATCGGGGAAATATCCGAAGATCTCCGGCGTCATCTGCGCTATCCGACAGACATTTTCAGCGTTCAGACCTACATTTTTGCCGTCTATCACATGACCTCGCCGCAGATCTTCTACAACAAGGAAGACAAATGGCAGATTCCATCCATCATTTCAGCCGGCGCCGACAGGCCGATGGCTCCTTATTACACAATCATGCGGCTGCCGCAGGAAGAAACGGAGGAGTTTATCCTGATGCTGCCGTTTACGCCGGAACGAAAGGACAATCTGTCGGCCTGGATGGTGGCGCGGAGCGACGGCGAAAACTACGGGCAGCTTGTAGTTTATCGTTTTCCAAAACAGCAGCTTGTTTACGGGCCGCGGCAGATCATCGCCCGCATCAGTCAGGACGCGGAAATAGCGCGGCAGATATCATTGTGGGATCAGCGCGGCTCACAGGTGATCCAGGGTAATATCCTGGTCATTCCGATTGAAGAGGCGCTGCTTTATATCCGGCCTTTGTATCTGCGCGCTGAAAGCGGCAAGATTCCCGAATTGAAGCGCGTTATCGTGGCATACGAAAACAGAATCGCGATGGAGGAGACGCTGGAGGAATCCATAGCGAAAATTTTCCAGCAGGATATAAATCTGCCGACCAGGAGCGCAGCGCCGGTTTCGTTTGAATCTACGGCGGGCGCGACGGCGGAGAGAGCATTCGCGCCAGAATCAACGGAAGCTTTGCGGCTGATTGAGCGGGCGAGCGAGGCCTATAATCGCGCCGTGGCCGCGCAGCGTGAAGGAAACTGGACGAGATACGGCGAAGAGCTTAAAAGACTCGGCGACGCCCTTGAGGAGCTGAAGCGGCGAAATTAGTTATGTTAAT
>JAIRVC010000195.1 GCA_031254095.1 Acidobacteriota bacterium | reverse complement strand
GCTTCCAGTTTATCGGCCATGTCATCCATGACCGAGGCCAGTTCGCCGATTTCATCCGATTGCTCTACGCCCGTTTTGGCGGTGTAATCCCCGGCACTGATCCGCAGCGCGGCCTTTTTCATTTTGCCAAGCGGCTTTGTAAAACGTGAAGAAAGAATAACGGCGACGAAAAAAGATATAAAAACGGCGGTCGTCATACTGAAAACGAGGATAATAACGCCGTTGCGGGTTATATCGTCCACGTCGGATACATGAGAGTGTAAAACCGCCGCGCCTATCACGCTGCCGTCCGGTAAAATAATCGGCGCGGCGGTTGTGGCGGACGCGGCTCCTAAAAACGCGCCGTTGCTTTCACTTATCAAGGTTTTTTCGTTGATGGCCCTTAAAACAGTTTCAACCGCCCAGTCCGGCAATTCCTTGTTCATTAATTCCGCGTGACCCGCAATGCGTTCTTCAAACGCGCAGACAATCGGTTTCAAATCGCGATTGACGACCCATGCCTCATTCATTGAAATATCTTCAATGAATCGCAGATACGCGCCATAACCCGTGCCTTTTTTCGCCATGCCGTCAACATTGTCCTCAAGCATTCCGGACAGCGTATCGGCAACATTGACGGTTCTTTTTTCCAATTCGACTTTATGCGCGTTTGTGTTGTATCTTGAAAAAAAGATCGAAAATATCACACAGATAACGAGGGCAAAAATAATGAACGATGTAACAAAATATGAAATCAGACGAAGCAGGATTTTATTTTTCACGTCTCAACCTCAAATTTATAACCCACGCTCCATATAGTTTTTATCTCCCACTCCGGATGGGGAGCCTCGTCCAGCTTGGCGCGCAAGCGTTTTATGTGGGAATCGACCGTTCGCGCGTCTCCGTAATAATTATGTCCCCATAAACTGTTCAAAAGATTCTTGCGGGAAAACACTTTGTTTTTATTTGTTGCCAGCGTCCATAAAATCTCTGTTTCTTTTTTTGTTAAAGCGATCTTTACGTCGCCGATTTGCGTAATGTATTCGTCAAGGTTAATCGATAAATCCTCAAAAGTAAAAATTTGCTCCGCCGCTCCGCTCTCGCGCGTAATCCGGCGCAGAACAGCCCGTACTCTTGCCATAACTTCAGCGGGAGAAAAGGGTTTTACGATGTAATCATCCGCGCCGTTGTCGAGTCCCATGATGCGCTCGAAATCCTCTCCTCTCGCTGTGACCATAATAATGGGGACAGTGGAGTTCTTCCGTATCTCACGGCAAACTTCAAATCCGTCAATCCGCGGCATCATAACGTCGAGCAAAATTATGTCGAACGGCGCACCGAGCGCTTTCGTTAAGGCTTCGCTCCCGTCATAGGCTGAAACGACGGTAAAGCCTTCCTTTTTCGCGTATTCCTCCAATATGGAAACGATTTGTTTGTTGTCGTCGGCTATTAAGATACTGGGCATGACGGTCACTCCCGGATTACAAATTGTATCGAAAATTTGTGTCTTTTTTGTGACGTATCTCAAAATTAATACCACATAAATGAAAATGAAAAAACACACTTTCGTCACAATTTGTTGGTATTTATTTATCTGTAACGTGAACATGCTTGTAATGAAAACATAAACAGGAGGATATGTTATGAAAAGCTTCAAAAGAAGTATTTGTGTTTGCGCAGTCTCCGTATTGCTCGCATCCACACTATCCGTAGCGGCGTTTGCCGGCAACGGCAAGGGAGGCGGAGCGCAGGACGGAACCGGCCCGATTCTCAAAGAACTGCTTTTGGGCGGCACGGGCGCTGGCAGCGGCGGCGGCAAGAAAACCGGCCCGCAGGACGGCACGGGCGGCGGCGGTAAGAAAACCGGCCCACAGGACGGCAGCGGCGGCGGCGCTAACTGTCCTAACCGGTAATCAAAAAGGCCTGTGAATGATTGTTTAATGATCTTTCACAGGCCTTTTTTAATTATTTCTCAGCAGATCATTTGTGCGATCCACTATTTCGCGGACATCGCTATCAGCTTTGTTGTTCTTTTATTCCAAACCCTATAGGACTCCACGCGCGCAGGGGGCAGGTTTTTCCATACGATTGAAGCTGAGCCAGGCGCAAGCCCATAGTCTTGCAGGGGGTAATTGAGCCACAGCGCATAACTATACTGAATTAACACGCCTCCTCTCTCTCGCAGCACTGATTTCACTTGCTGCAAGATGTTTTCAGTAAGTTGCGACCCCAACACCCTGATAGGCAATGAAGAGACAATGGCAGAAATTTTTCTACCCGGTGCTTCCCGGTCCAGAATTGCTTTCAGCTCTCTTGCGTCCGCAATAACGAGCCGGACACCAGGACAACGGGCTGCAAAAAGTTCCTTAAAGACGCCGTTAACCTCAATGGCAATAATTCTGTCTTTCGCAATGCCTGAACGCATCATGTGGGCGCTAACCGGACCTAAACCGGCTCCAAGATCAATAACCAGCCCATCTTCTTCTCTGGAAACTCCTTCGAGCAGCCGGTTAGCCAACGTAGCGCCGCTCAGACAGATGGATCCCACCGCGGCCGGGCACTTCATGAATTCGAGGAAAAAAACGCCTACACTTCGCAGACCGCCCTCGGCAGGCTTAAGTACTCCCAACATGGTAGTCCAATCGTTTTATGATTATTCTCGGCCTTTTGCACTACGCCCGTTTTGGCGGCGTAATTCCCGGCGCTGATCGGCAACGCGGCCTTTTTTAATTATTTTTCAGCAGATCATTTGTGCGACCCGCTATTTCACGGACATCGCTATTAGCCTTGGTAACATCCTCGCCTATAGTCGTCACCATTTTGGATATCGCGCCAAGGGCGCTCTTGGCTTCACCCGTCGCATTGGAGATTTTAGCGGTAGCTTTCTGCGTTTCACCGGCCAGGCTGCGGATAGCCTCGGCCACAACGGCAAAAGAACGCCCCTGATCGCCGGCGCGCGCCGCTTCGATGGATGCGTTGATAGAAATCATGTGGACATTTGAGGCGATTTTGTCGATATCCTTGGTTACCATGTCGTAAAGATTTATTAATTTATCGACATCGGTCACAGTGCTGACAATCTTGTCCGTCATAACCTTGATTTCGTCAATGTCGGCTGAAATTGTATTAATGGCTTCCGTGTTATTCTTCTGCCATGTCACAATCGTGGCGTGTTCGGCCTTCATAATATCGTGCGCCCGCTTGATGCAGTTTTCGTGCGTGTTTATCTTTTTGGCTATTTTTTGCGCCATCTCCAGGCATGTGTCGGAACCGCAGGCGCCGCAATCAAAGGTGCGGTTTTCATCGTCATGCTTGCCGAGCTGAACGAATGCTTCTTCGATCGCGTTATTGTCGATTTTTATGCTGCGCACCGGGACGGGACGGTAATTGCGCATAAAGTCGTTCAGGCGCAGGGTTTTGTCGTATTCCTGGTACAGTTGCTCAAAATATTCCCTGTCGCGTCCTTTAACCGCGTTCTGGCGGGCTTTTTCCATCGCCGCGTTCAATTCAAATAACGTTTTGTCGTGACGGCATCCCGTGCCGAGATTGCATCCTTCGGCGCAGTTCAGGACGTCAAATACGGCCGGCAGGTTGGCGGGATCTTCCTTTCTAAAAGTGTCAAGATCCTTGTATACAACTTTTTGCCCTTCGCTTTTATCTATGCGCAGAGCTTTGCCGAGCATAAAGTCCACGTTTTCCTTCAAGCCGCCGGGCATGGAGTAAATCGAGCCGAGCGATGAATCAATATGGTCATACCCTCTGCCCTGGGCTGGAAGCTTAAGATTATTGCGTTTTATGTATTCTTCGAGTCTTTTGAAAGTAATGTTGTACGATACGAGTCCGCCTGATTCTTCAAATTCGTTGGTTTTTGCTATGCAAGGGGAAATGGCGGCGATTTTGTCGGTTACGCCCTGGTAGTTTCTCATATATATGGCGACGCACATCATGGGCGACTGCACCGGCGACAAATAGGGCAAAAGCTCATTGCGGTGCATAAGTACGTAATTCACAATAGCCGGGCAGGGCTGTGAGATTAATGAGCGAGGATTATTTTTTTGTATATAGCGTATATGGCCCCAGGTGCAGATGTCGGCGCCCAGTGAAACATCGTACATTTTTCTGACACCCATATTTCCCAGTAGCGCCAGAATCCTGCTCCATTCTGTAAGGCTGGCGCGGCTTGCCGGGGCGCAGAATAGAGATATGGGCGTGCCATTACGCAGATCCAGAAAAAAGCGCTCGGTATCGTCTTCATACGAACGGGAATCATGATTGCAGGCATGAAGACACGCGCCGCAGGCAATACATTTGTCGTTGTCTACGCGCACCTTGGTTTCGCCGTTCTCGATATAAGCCACATTCGCCTCTTCCATAGGGCATACCCGTATGCAGAGATTGCAGCCCACGCATTTTTCCATATCATTTGTAATAACCTTGCGCATAAAAGACAGCTCCTTGTGGCAAATTTGTGGAACGTTCGAATACAATAAGGTTTTATCGGCAAAATTTTGTAAAACAGTATCGCTTTTCGATGGAAATGGTGCGAATTTTCGATTGAAATGGCGAGAATGTTTGATTCGAGTGTCGGCTTAAGCCCTGCCCGTCAACCGAAAAAAGAAGTGTCATTTTACTAAATACAACGGTAGAATCAACCCTTGCGTCTGGCGGAAACGGTTTCCGGGTTGGTCAAAAGTTCAAAAAATTTCCATAAGAAGCGTTTATTAATTCACGAAAGGCAATGATGCATGGCTAATATTAAGTTTTTTTCCGGCAAAACGACACCGATTGAAATGCACCGCGTGAGGATCATTCAAAAACTTAACCTGCCCACGATAGACGAACGGCTTGAAGCGATGAAACGGGCTGGAAATAATACTTTTTTACTCAAAAATGCGGACGTTTTTCTCGACATGCTGACCGACAGCGGGGTAAACGCCATGTCAAACGATCAGCAGGCGGCCATGATGCAGGCGGACGACAGCTACGCCGGTTCCGCCACGTTTTATCGCCTCGAAAAGGCGTTACGGCATGTTTTTGGGATGGAATATTTCCTGCCCGCCCACCAGGGCCGCGCCTGTGAGCACGTCATTGCCAAGGCTCTCGTTAAAAAAGGCCAGATGGTCCCGATGAATTATCATTTCACCACTTCTAAAGCACACATCACCGAACTGGGCGGCGAAATCCTTGAAATTCCCGTAAAGGATGCGTTTAATACGACCTCAACCTGCCCGTTCAAGGGGAACATGGACATCGCGGCCTTGAAACAGGTGATTGCGGAACTCGGCAGGGACGGAATCGCTTATGTCCGCATGGAAGCAGGCACAAACCTGATCGGCGGACAACCGTTCTCGCTGCAAAACCTGCAAGAGGTTTCGAGCCTGTGCCGCGCGAACGGCATTCCGCTTATACAGGACGTCAGCCTGCTTTCGGATAATCTTTATTTTATCAAGCAGCGCGAAGCCGCCTGCAAGGATATGAGCATCCATGAAATCGCCCTGGCAATGGCGGCGGCAAGCGACATTATTTATTTTTCCGGACGCAAACTCGGCTTTGCCCGCGGCGGCGGAATTTGTACGGGCAACAAGCAGTTTTATCTCGACATTCGCGGATACATTCCGCTGTACGAAGGCTTCCTGACTTATGGCGGGATGTCGGTTCGCGAAATGGAAGCGTTGGCGGTCGGCCTGTACGAAACGCTGGACGAAGATGTCGTTTCGCAGGGGCCGCAGTTCATCGAATACATGACGAACGAACTCATCAAACACAATGTCCCGGTTGTGACGCCGCCGGGAGGATTGGGCTGCCACGTCAACGCGCGGGAATTCCTGCCGCACATTTCGCAGACGCAATACACGGCCGGGGCGCTGGCATCGGCGCTTTACATAACCAGCGGCGTGCGCGGTATGGAGCGCGGCACGATGTCTGAGCAGCGAAACGAAGACGGAACGGAACCGCTTGCCCACATGGAACTCGTCCGGCTCGCGCTGCCCCGCCGGGTGTTTACGATGTCGCAGATCGTTTACACGGTTGACCGGCTCAATTGGCTCTACCAAAACCGATATCTCGTCGGCGGTCTCAAGTGGCTCGACGAACCGAAAATTCTCCGTTTCTTCTACGGCACGCTGGAAGCGACCGGCGACTGGCAGCAAAAACTCGTCGCAAAATTTAAAGCGGACTTCGGGGATAGCCTGTGACGCAATCACACAATACATATATAGGTTCCCTATCGTCGAGGAAACACTGATTAATTGGCTATGCCGGAATTTGTGGATGTCGCGGTTCCCGTTGGAATCCGCAAAACCTTTGCCTATTCGGTTCCGCCGTTCATGCGCGCTAAAATCGCGCCTGGAATGCGCGTGCTGGTTCCTTTCGGACGCAAACTGCTCACCGGATACGTTACCGGCTTTCCTGAACGCGCCGCGCTTGAAGGCCTGCGGCTAAAGGCCGTAAGCGAACTACTGGAGCAGGCGCCTTCCGTTACCCCGGAGCTTGTGCGCGCGGCGCTCTGGGTCGCGGAGTATTATTTCGCGCCGCCCGGCGAAGTTTTCCGCGCGCTTTTTCCTACGGGTTCGCAAATTTCAGGCGGCCGCCTCGTGTCGCTCACTCCGAAAGCCTCGACGCTGCTCCGGGGCGGATTGCGTCCGCAGGGACTGAATTCACGGGAAGAAACCCTGCTGAATGTTCTGTCCGAAACCGGCCCGCTGCCTGGTGCCGAACTGGCGCGGACAACC
>JAIRVC010000122.1 GCA_031254095.1 Acidobacteriota bacterium | reverse complement strand
GACGCCATCAGATCGCGCGCGCCCACGGAGCTTCCTCCGGAAAGCGTAACGACATCGGCCGCCGCAAGCGCCTCGCGCAAGGTCTTGTCGAGTATTTCAACGCTGTCCGGAACAATGTCAAACTGAATCGGAACGCCTCCGGCGGCGCGGACAAGCGCGGCGAGGGAGTGGCCGTTGGCGTCGCGAATCTGCCCGGGACGCGGCTTTTCTCCAACAGGAACAACTTCGTCGCCGGAAGAAATAACCGCCACTTTCGGCCGGCGGCTGACTTCGACTTCCGCGTAACCAAGCGCCGCCAGAAATCCGATTTCCTGCGGCCGAAGTTTTTTTCCGGCGAACATCTGCCGCTCGCCCGCGCGGGCGTCTTCGCCTTTATCGACGACGTTTGTCCGCAGTGTAACCGGGCGCGATATTTCTATTGATCCGGAACCGGCGGCGTTTGAATATTCCACCATTACAACGGCGTCAGATCCTTCGGGAAGAAATCCTCCAGTGAGAATCGGGGCGGCCTGTCCGGGCAAAAGCTCAAAGTCGGGTATGACGCCCATCGATACCGGCTTTGCCAGTTCCAAAAGCGCGGGAATCGACTCGGATGCGCCGAAAGTGTCCGCCGCGCGGACGGCGTAGCCATCAACGGTGGATCGCGCTCCTTCGGGAAGATCCTCGCGCGCGACAATATCCGAAGCCAGAATACGCCCGGCGGCCTCGTCAAGCGGAACGGTTTCACTGCCGATCCGGTGAAAACCAGCCAGCTTTTCAATAAACTGGTCAGCCGTGATTACATGAAAAAATTCAGTCACAAAACCTCTGATACATTTGATACATTGCGAAAATGTCCATTTGTCCCGCCGTGTAAAACAAACCACTAATATTTACACTTCCGGAAGGCAAAAGGAAGTGCCGAGCGAATCGCCGCATTTGGCGCAATGCCACTCGACGTTCAGCTTCGTACATTTGACGCCGTCTTCAATGAACCATGCAGTCCGCCACGAACTGCCGCATTGCCTGCATTCGGTCGAAGCCGCCAGCAGAATCTCCAGCTGTTTTTTTCGTGAACGGGGATCGGAAATGCGCAGCCGGCGTATGCGGAGTCCGACGCCGCATGATTCTCTCAATTCGCCGAGAAGCTTCCTGAAAAATCCGATGGTGTCACGCGCCTTTTGCGCCGCCAGTTTTTTTCCGGCGGCGGTGCGCATATTCCGCGGCAGACAGGCAGCGTAGGTCAGTTCTTTGCTCAGGTAGCCAAGCATCGCGCTCTCGATCGTGCGTCCGCGCAGCGTTGCCTTGGTGAAAAAAGCGGCCACGCCCATCGCTCCAAATTTCGACAGAAAATCGGCGTCATGAACAATCGCCGCTATGGAATTTTTCGAGGTTTTTTCATTGTAAAGCGCTTTGATGCCCGCGAGCGTTTTGGCAAGCTCGCCGGGTTTTATGCCGGCCTCGCTTAAAACGCGCTTCGCGGTTTCCGCCGATTCTTCTTCTTCAATTGTGTTTTCCTCGTGATAATTCCCGCCGGCAAATTTTCCCACGTCATGAAAAAGCGCGGCGAGCGTGGGCAGAAGCGGCGGGCGATTTTCCTCTCGCGCCAGCCTGAAAGCCAGAGACGCTACATGCGTCGTATGCTCCCAGAGATGGCTTTCCCCGAAGCCGGTTTTCCCGTTCCGGGTTTCAAATTTTTTTTCGGAAATCTCAATATCTTCGCGGACTTTTGCTATCAGTCCTGGAAAACGATCTTCAATCATGCGCATCCAGTTCATTATTTTGTCAGCCATATAAGCCTAATCAGCGTTTCCTTAATTTTGTTCAACATTATAGCCGGGATTATCGCGCGTGACGGCCGGGGCGTCAACCGGTCGGCGGTTGGGGGCAGCGTCAAGGCTCCGCAAACAGCGGGCCGGGAGGCGGTTTCCATTAGTGTCAATTCGTGTTTATTCGTGGTTCTATTGCAGCGATTCAACGGCGGCGTTTTCGTGTTTAAAAAATTTTTGAAAATTTAATTAAACAAAATTCGCCCTCCGTCCGATAATGCTGGGCGAAGTTAATGCAGTAAACGGAAGAAACGGATTTCTTTCGTTGGTACAACCAAAATTAAAGAATTCACGGAGGAATTCACAATGGGATCTTTCAGCATCCTCAATAACATCTCCGCTGTCAACGGACAGCACATGCTCAACGTCAACAACGTCAACCTCAACCGCACCCTGCAGCGCATGTCGTCTGGTCTGCGCATTAATACCGGCGCGGATGACGCGGCGGGTCTTCAGATCGCCGACGGCCTCAGAGCCAACGTATACGCCCTGAATCAGGCGATACGCAACGCGGGCGACGGCATCAGCTTTTTGCAGATCGCCGACGGCGCGCTGGGCGAAATCACCAACATGCTCCACCGCATGGTTACGCTGGCCGAAGAAGCCGCGAACGAACCCATCGACCAGAGAGGCCGCGACGCTCTGGATAACGAATTTCAGGAACTCCAGGCGGAAATTGCCCGCCTCGCCCTTCAGACCAATTTCAATGGTCAAAATATTTTTGCTACGAACAGAGATTTCGGGGCTACGCTGGACTTATTCGTAGGCGACACCAGCGGCACCAAGTACAAAGCCACCGGCGCCACCGGGAGCGCGGCTTCAATCTCCGTCGTTATGGGCTTCATTAAAGTTGCTGTAGACGCTACCAAGTACGGTGACGATAGGATGAAGATCGTATCAATGCATCGCACGGGATCGCCAACTACGTTGCACCCTGATGTCAGTTTAGGCACCGTCAATCTGACAACACACGGAAACGCGGCAGGTGCGCTCCAAAGCATCAGCGCCGCTTTGAACGAAGTTTCAAACATGCGCGGAACCATCGGCGCGGGACTTAACCGGCTGCAGGCCGCAATCTCCGTTTTGCAGACCCAGTCGCGCAACACGCTCTCGGCTGAATCCGCAATCCGCGACGCGAATATGGCCGAAGAAATCACAAATATGACGAGATACCAGATTCTGTCGCAGACCGGCATCGCGGCCTTGTCGCACTCAAACGCCAACAGCCGCATAGTGCTTAGCCTGTTGCAGCAGTAAAAATCAACCGGCATCCCTTTTCGGATTCCGGGAATCTTTAAAGGTAGGGCGCGCCGTGTGCCGCCCTGCCTTGACGTTCTTTGCGGCGCGCGCCGCAAAGAACATTGAAACGCAGGCGTCTCGCCGGCGCAAGCGTTTACACTCTAAAGAGGAATCGCAAAACCTTCCGGCTTTGCCGGGAACCCGGGCTTACGGCCCGCATTTTCAGGAACTCGCCGGCGAGGACGCCGGCGTTCCAATGGCAAATGAAATATCTTGAAGCAAACCTGAAGTCGCTTTCCAGAAAACAGCCGGATCTGGCCGCTCTTTTGCGTACGATCGACCGGTCGCATATAAAAACTTTCCCATCCGCCGACGGCGCGCCCACGGCGGCGATTGAACACGACGGCAAAACAGTCGAGCTTCACAGCCGCTACAATCCGTCGCGCGAAGCTCGCCAGGCGATAAAAAAAGAAAATTACGACGGCACGGATTATTTTATTTTTCTGGGCTTCGGTCTGGGGTACGCGCTCGATGCCGCCATAGAAAAATACGGCGGGCCGGATCGCCATTATTTCGTTGTTGAGGCCGACCCGGGAATATTGCGCGCCGCGCTTGAAGCGCGTGATTTTACTTTCATGTTCGCCGCGCATGATATTTACTTCGCCTGGCCGTCTTCCGGTTCCGAACTCGCCGAACAGTGGCGGCAGCGGTTCAACCTCGCGCTTGCCCGTAAAAGCGCTTACGTTACGCACGCGCCGGCGCTGAAGCTTGACCCCGGCCATTATAAAGCCGCCGTTGAAACGCTGCAGGGACAAATCTACCAGACGCTCGCCGACCGCTCCACGCTGATGGAGAAAACGCAGATATACCTGGATAATTTCATACAAAATCTTCCGACAGTCGCCGCCGCGCCCGGAATCAATATTTTCGCCGGAAAGTTTACGGATACGCCGGCCGTGATCGTTTCGGCGGGGCCGTCGCTGGATAAAAACATTCACGAACTTCGCGATAAAAAAGATCACGCGCTGATTATAGCCACGGATACGACGCTAAAACCGCTGCTTGCCGCTGGCGTTGAGCCCCATTTTGTAATGACCGGCGATCCCGCGTATGTCAACTATCTTCACCTCAAGGGAGCGGTCACGCATGAGGCGCTGCTTGTCATGGAGGCCACCGCCCATCCGCAATCGCCGGAGGGCTTTGAAGAGCGCACGCTCGCCTGCCTTTATGAAAACTCGGTTTTGCACTCTCTTTCGGAACTTCCGGGAGACAAGGGCGTTCTACGCGCGTGGGGGTCGGTCGCCACGATGGCGCTTGATTTCGCCATGTTTGCCGGCTGCGATCCCGTCATTTTTATCGGGCAGGATCTGGCTTATACCGGCGGGCGGCTCTACTGCTCGAACGTTTGGTTTGAAGACGTGTGGTTTAAAGACGTAAAGACGCAGGAAGAACGGGAAAAACGCCTAGCGGATCTGCGCACGGCAAATAATCCGCAGGTTTTAACGGATATTTTCGGGCGTCCGGTTGAAACCACGCGCGCCCTTATAGCCTACCGCGACTGGATTGTCCGCATAATCGGCAATCATCCGGAAAAACGTTTTATCAACGCCACCGAAGGCGGCATTCTAGGCGGCGCCGTCGAGCTTCTGTCCCTGCGGGAAACGCTGGAGCGCGACTGCGGACGCAACCTGAATCTTGTTTCCCGCGTCGGAGAAATTTACGCCGCCGCGCGGCGGGAAACGGTTCCCGACCTTGAAAAAAATCTCGCGCCGTTTTTGAAAGAACGTGATTCTTTGCAAAACGCGGTGCGCGACGGGATCAACGCGGCCGCTAAAAGCCCGAACTGGAATCCTTCAAAATATATCGAACGGCTGGACAAAATACAGAGTCGGATTTCCGTGAACAGGCGCCTCGCGCCTCTTGTTGACAGCTTCAATCAGGTCGGCAATACGATCTTCCAGCAGAGAATGCACATCATGTCAACGCAGCCGCCGGACAACCTGCCTGCCGCGATTCAGACTACATACGCCGATTATTTTACTTCCGCCGAAACGGCCGTGAAGAAAATCAGCGACGCACTGGGCCGCCTCACGGCAGCCAGTGGTTAGTGATCAGTGGTCAGAAAAATCCGCCGTGAACCATCTTTTTGGGTAACTTCATGGAATGTATCGCCTTGCGTTTCTCTGTACATTTCGAGCGTATGGGAATGCCCATATTCCCATGTCAACGATCCGCTAAAACCCTTACGGCACATGCACCGTGTTCATAGTTCATAGCCTGATTGACCGGCGAAGCGGAAGTGGATTATCATAGATATGCGCAATCGCCGATAAGGATACAAACCAATGACCGAACGCATATCGCCAATATCTGATTTAGGATTCAAA
>JAIRVC010000106.1 GCA_031254095.1 Acidobacteriota bacterium | reverse complement strand
CTGAGCCGGCAGGAACTGGCTTTAAAGAGCGGGCGGTACCGCGGGAATATTTCTCAAAAGCTTTTCCATGGATTTTTGAACACTGGCCGCGGGTAGATAATAGCGGCAGCGATCGGAATAGCTGTACAGCTTTTTATATTCTATTTCTTCAGGCGTTCCCGAGTAATATTTCTCCCAGTATTGTTTAGAACTGTTCATTTCTGCGAGCAGAGTTCTCTTAAAACCTGAACGTTTACTTTCATGAATTAATATTTCTTCAATTGCTTCGAGCAGGAAGAGCCCTTCACGCAGCGCAAAGGTAAGAGCCGGGCCGACCTTTAGTATTGCAACGCCGTCCCTCACCATTCCGGCGAGATTTTCAGGGCTCTGGTAATCGGTGGAATGGCCCTCAAACGCGATGCCGGGAACGTTTTTTAACGCGCCGGTGAGCGCCTTTGCTTTTTGCGGATCATACTGAAAGATAAAATCATCGCCGAATTCCACGCCGGGTTGAACAACAAAGGCGATTACATCGCTAAAATCAATTCCGGCCTTTTGAAATTCACCCTTAAAAACAGAAACCTGATTCAAAAAATCCTCGGCGCTGGTTGGAGTTACGCTGTCTTCATGTTCCTGACTGCCGCCCGGAACAGGCACCTCGCTTCCGATTACAAGCGCCGGCCGTTTTGACTTGTCTTTTAATCCGGCGAAACTTTCATACACGGTTTTCGCCAAAGCGGCGCCGCGTCTTGCGCAGGTTTCAATGGCAAGCGGGCCGGGCGGATCACCGGCGAGTTTCATACTGGTATCAAGGTGAATTTTACTGTATCCGGCCATCGTATAAGCGCGCACCATACCATGCGCTTTTTCCATGGCGGTTTCTTCCGGTTCTTTCTGCCAGAGCAGGGGACCGAGATGATCCCCGCCGAGGAAGAGATTCATGGGCGGCATACCTTCTTCAGCCGCGATTTTTTCAACCTGAGCTACAAATTCCCCGGGCTGTATACCGGTGTATCCGCCGAACTGATTAACCTGATTCGAAGTGCTTTCGATGATAAGCGGGTAATTGTTTTTTACGGCATGACGGATCGCGGAACGGATTACGATTTCATTCGCGCTGCAAACCGAATAAAAACCTGTTCTTTCACCGCGACGGTTTTTCTCAATAGTCGCTTTAAGAATATTCTCTGTCATATATTTTTTTATCATAATGATTAAACTGAAAATTATCAACCGGCGTAATAATTACATCGGCTTTCAGGAAATGTAATTCCGCGTCACACATGTATAGATTTACCTTGAAAGCTTTAAATGCTATTATTTTTAAACAATCAGTAAGGGGTTATCATTATGGCACAGAATATTATTGATAGGTTCAGATTGGACGGAAGAACGGCTCTGGTTACCGGGGGTGCCCAGGGTATCGGGGAAGCTTATTGTTTTGCGCTCGGAGAAGCTGGCGCAAAGGTCGCTGTGGTGGATATCAACCTCCCCAAAGCCGAAGAAACAGCCCACCGGCTCGAAGCAAAAGGCATCACCGCTATTGCGGTTAAAACTGATGTCACAAGCCCCGATGATGTTGACCTGATGGTAAAGACCGTTATTAACAAGTGGGGGGAACTCACCATCGGCGTGAACAACGCGGGCATGGGCGCGTGGCGAGATGCGCTGACGCAGGATTTTAGTGAATGGCGGAAGATACTCGCCCTCAACCTTGACTCTGTGTTTTTATGCGCCCGGCGCGAGGCGCAGGAGATGTTGAAAAAAGGGTACGGAAAAATTATTAATACCGCGTCAATGTCGGCTCATATTTCCAATACTCCTCAGAACCAGTGCGCGTACAACGCGTCAAAGGCCGGTGTGCTGCACCTGACTCGCAGCCTCGCCGCGGAATGGGCGCCGAAGAATATCTGCGTGAACAGTATAAGCCCCGGTTATACCCAAACCGAGCTAGTTGGTAAACTCCTTGAAACTCCGGAAGGGAAAACCATGCTCCCCAAATGGATGGAAAAGACGCCGATGGGCAGGATGGCGCAGGTTGAAGATCTCCAGGGCGCGGTTGTTTACCTTGCTTCTTCCGTATCTGATTTTATGACCGGAGCCGACCTCGTCATTGACGGCGGCTATTGCTGCTGGTAAAAACCGGTAAATATTAATGAGCAATAAAAAAATTTACCTTGCGGGTAACATGATTGTCGACATACTCTACCCTGTGTCAGGTCTTCCAAAGCCGGGGGAACTGACCAGCATACAGGACGGGATCTCCCGTTCCACCGGAGGAGCTGTCTGCAATGTAATCGGAGATCTTGCCCTGATGGATCCTGCGTTGCGCCTGACAGCTCTGGGAAGGGTTGGCACAGACGCGGAAGGGGATTATATCCTTGAATGTCTCGGCGCGCATAAAAATATCGATCTTTCCATGATCAAACGCGAAGGAATAACGTCCTTTACCGCGGTAATGGCGGACACAATTTCCAAGGAGAGGACTTTTTTCCATTACCGCGGCGCCAATGCCCGGTTCTGCGAAGACGATATAGACTGGAATAAAATCGGCGAAGGCTTGCTTCACATAGGCTATATTCTGCTTCTTGACGCTCTTGATGAAGAAGATTCCGAATATGGAACCAAAATGGCGAAGCTTCTTTGCCGCGCCCGGGAACACGGCCTTTTAACTTCACTTGATGTGGTCAGTGAAATGGGCGACCGCTTTAAGCGGCTTGTACCGCCGAGTTTAAAATATGCCGATTACTGCATCATCAACGAACTTGAGGCGGGCCAGGTTACCGGAATTCCCCTGCGGGACAGCGCCGGAAGCCTCTTAACCGCGAATATTCCGCGCGCGTTAGACGAAATGAAAAAATTCGGCGTTTCCCGGTGGGCCGTAATCCACTGCCCGGAAGGCGGCTACGGGCTCGATGAAAAGGGAAAATATTTTGAATCCCCAACCATTAACCTGCCGCCCGATTATATCAAGGGAAAGGTGGGCGCGGGCGACGCCTTCTGCGCGGGCACCATTTACGCCGCTTCCGAGGGCGCGGGCCTTGACGAAGGCCTTGAACTGGGAAACGCCGCGGCAGCGGCTTCCCTCTCGCAGCCCGGAGCTACCGAAGGCATGCTTCCTGTCGAAGAATTGAAGAAACTTCGCTCGCGCTTTAATTAATAAACAAACTTTATTAATGAAAGGATAACATGAAAGCAGTTATGTACGGTGCCGGCAATATAGGCCGGGGCTTTATAGGCCAGATATTCGCAAGTTCAGGTTACGATCTTACTTTTATTGATGTCGCCGAGCCTGTAATTACTGCGATAAACCGCGAAGGCCGCTACCCTGTGCGAATCCTCTCCAATGACAGTAAAGAAGATATCTGGATCGAAGGGGTCACGGCGATTGACGGCAGGGACGAAGATGCCGCGGCCGGAGCCATTGCCGAAGCTGATATCATGGCAACAGCCGTGGGAGTGCGGGTGCTTCCCTTTATCGCGCCGGTAATCGCTGCCGGACTCAAGAGGCGTTTTGCGTTGGGACGGCTTTCCAAGCCGAGGCAGCATAACCCGCTTAACATTATCATCTGTGAAAACCTCATCGACGCGAACAAGGTACTGGAAGGACTTATCAAGATTCAACTCAATTCAGATGAACGGGAGCTATTGGATTGCCATGTCGGTCTTGTTGAGGCTTCCATAGGGAGAATGGTTCCCATTCAGACTCCGGAAATGCAAGACGGAAACCCGCTTAGAATTTGCGTTGAGGCGTACAGTTTCCTGCCCGTAGACAAAGCCGCTTTCAGGGGAGAGATCCCCTCTTTAACGGGAATGTATCCTTTTGATAATTTTGATTTGTATATCAAACGGAAACTTTTTGTTCATAATATGGGACACGCCATTTGCGCGTATCTTGGAATGATCCGGGGAGACAGGTACATTTATGAAACTGTAAATTCCGGCAGCATACTTTATATCGCTCAAAACGCCATGACCGAAAGCGCCCTTGCTCTTTCCGCGAAATACGGCGCTTCGCTTCCTGATCTCCACTATCATATACGCGACCTTTTAAGACGTTTTTCAAATAAGGCTCTGGGAGATACCTGCGCCCGTGTCGGC
>JAIRVC010000018.1 GCA_031254095.1 Acidobacteriota bacterium | reverse complement strand
GAAGCGCCGCTGTCGCGACCGGAGCGCTCGCGGTGGGCGCTCCGATTGCCGGGTCGGCGCAGAATGCCGGAACAAAGGCGGCATTTCCGGCATCGACTGGATATATCGTTTACGACAGCCGCGCCTGCTGGGGCTGCCAGAGCTGCATGTACGCCTGTTCAATGGGGCATCAGGGTGAGGCGAATCCTTCACTGTCCCGCATACAGATTATCCGCGACGCGCCGTCGTTCACGAAGTATCCGAACGACATCGTTATGGCGGTCTGCCGTCATTGCGTGACGCCGGTTTGCGTCAACAGTTGTCCTGTCGGCGCGGCGCATATTGATGCCGCGAACGGCAATATCCGGGTGATAGATGAAAACAAATGTATCGGCTGTCAGATGTGTCTGAAAATGTGTCCGCAGCGTCCGCGCCGGACTGTCTGGAATCATTTTAAGAAGAAATCGTCCAAGTGCGATCTGTGCGTAAACGCGCCTTATTGGGGACGCAAGGGCGGGCCGGAAGGCGAACCGGCGTGCGTGACGATCTGTCCCGCGCGCGCGCTCAAGCTGGTTCGGGAAACTCCTTCGCAGGAAGACATAAACGGGTATGACGTCAATCTCGTAGCGGCAAAGCCAAAAATGGATCGAAAACCTGGAACGCCGCCCGACAAACCGGCGTCGAAGTCATAGAGAAGGAGAAAATAAATGTCTAACGGATACGCAGGAAAAATAGCGCGAATTAATCTGACTACTAAACAAATTTCACGGCTTGACACGGCCAAATATGAAGAATACGGCGGCGGCTACGGAATGGGCGCGGCGATTTTCTGGGAACTGGCGGTCGCGCCCGGCAAATGGGATTTAAAAGATTGTTTCGATCCGCGGAATGTCCTTCCCCTCATGGTCGGCCCCCTTGCCGGCGTCGGCGTTCCGGGCGCGGGCAGGACAAATGTCTGCGGTCTATCGCCGGAAACATTTCCAACCAACGAATTCGGCCGGGGCAATTTTGGCGGGCGCTTTGGCACCATGCTTAAACAGGCCGGCTGGGACGGCGTGGTTATTGAAGGCAGGGCAGACGAACCGGTATGGATCAATATCATTAACGACCAGATCAAAATCGAGTCCGCCGTCTCGCTGTGGGGAAGGGACACATGGGAAACGCAGGACATGATCCGCAACATGGTCGGCGGAAGGACGCGGTTCGGCGAAGAATGGAAACAGCTTGAGGATCAAAGTTACACCACGGGCATTCCGCAGATAGTCTGCATCGGCCCGGTCGGCGAAGCGAAATCGCGCATGGCCGCGCTGATCACGGGCAGCGGCGTAAGCTGCCGCGTCGGCGGTCATGGCGCGGTATTCGGGGCGAAAAATCTGAAAGCGATCAGCGTGCTCGGTTCCGGCAATATTCATGTTGCCGACCCCAAAGCCGTCACGGAAGCCAGAATATGGCAGATGACCAACGGCGGCAGAACGCCCATTGCCGCCGCCCCCACAAGCGCGGGGCCGGGTTCCTGCAATCCATGCCTGCGTTCATGCCGCCGCCGCAATACCTATCGCGCCGGCGAAACCATGTGCGTCGATCAGTTCTGGCTGAACAATCCCGAAGAAACCGTACAGGCTACCGATACGGAACGCGATCTGGCTTCAGAAGCCCTGATGAAATATGGCGCGAGCGGCTGGTCGGCTCATTTTCTCGGGTTGTTTGTGTCGGATATTCCCGGCGCGCCTGATTTCTTCAATGGAAAAGTTCCGGTGGAAACGGGAATCGGCTGGTATCTCCGATACCTGTATCGAATTGGAGATCTTGGGCCGGGCAAAAGGATTGAGTCAGCGCCGCTGCCCATGGAGCAGTGGGGCTCGCTGAACTTCCGTATTGCTTTCCTTGACGCCATTTCCAAGCGCGTGGGCATCGGCGACGTTCTGGCCGAAGGCTGTATGCACGCGGCCGAGAAGTGGGGAACCCTTGAGCGTGATTTGGAAAACGGCGCGTTGCGCTTTCCCGCCTGGGGTGCGACGGGACACTGGACGCTTCCCACCGCGGAATGGGCGTTCAACTACATGCTGGGTACGGGCGATCCAAGCTGGCACGGATTTGTGTCGGCGGTCGGAGCGCCGCGCGACGGCAATCTCGAAAAGGCGCTCACGGAATTGTCAAAAAAGACCATTCCGTACACCGACGACATCATGATGTTTAACTATTCATGGAAGGGCGAAGACGCCTGGAAGATCGGCATATATTCGCCGCACAAGGCCAAGCAGGTGGCATGGAGCCGGCATTATGCCTCGTTCTGGAATGAATCAATGGCTTTCTGTGAAATGTTCCTGCCGTCGCTCGGATCCATCACGCCGGAAGTCGAGATGAATTACTATACGGCGGTTACCGGCAAGAAAGATTCTTTTGCCGACACGCTGCGTATCGGTCAGAAGATTTGGACGCTGGTACGCGCGATTCGCGTCATGCACGGAAGAAGCCGGAAAACCGAAGATTTCGCGCCGTTTATGTACAGGCCCGGCGCTTCGGGTATGACATTCTGGGGCGGCGTGCCGATTTACGAGAACGGCAAATGGCGTTCGGATCTCGCGCCGGACATGTATCTCGACCGCAAGGGCGTGGACGACTTCAAGACGCATTACTACGCGCTTGAGGGTTGGGACAATGAAAACGGCTGGCCGACCCGCAAAACGCTGGAAGGTTTCGGCATGAAACATGTGGCGGACACAATGGCCGCAAAGGGAAAACTGGGCAAAGACTGATTCTGCGTCTTGAGAGAACAACCCGTAGCGCGCTATGCACGCGCTACGGGTTGTTCTCCGGTTTTATAACTTATGGGAACCTCTACGTAAATGAACATTCTAGATCGGCCGCGTAACGCGGAGTTTTGGGTTTTTAGAGGTTCCCTATTTTGAAAGGGTTGTGTATTTATGAGCGAGCTTGTTCATTTTCCGAAATTTTCAGAACTCTCCGGCGATCTCAAGTCGTGTATACCGCTGCATCAGAGGGAATATCTGGTTAACGGCGAATTGAAGACATGGAACGGCGCGGTGCAGGAAGTCTATTCTCCCGTCTATTTCAAATCATCAGAAGATTCTTACGATAACCGCATAGGCAGTTATCCGATTATGGGCGAAAAAGAATCTTTAGAGGTTCTTGACGCCGCCGTACAGGCTTTTGACAATGGCAAGGGTGAATGGCCGAAAATGAGCGTCTCCGGACGCATTGACTGTATGCGCAATTTCGCGGCGGAGCTCAAGAAAAGACGTTCCGAAATTGTCAACCTTATGATGTGGGAGATAGGCAAGAACAGAAAGGATTCGGAGGGCGAGGTTGACAGAACGGTTGACTACATACTGGACAGCATAGAGGCATTGAAGGAACTGGATAGGAACAGCTCAAGATTTACCATTGCCCAGGGCGTAATAGCGCAGGTGCGCCGCGCTCCGCTCGGCGTCGCTCTTTGCATGGGGCCCTTTAATTATCCGCTCAACGAGACTTTCGCCACGCTCATCCCCGCGCTGATTATGGGATGCACGGTTGTATTTAAACCGCCGAAGCTCGGCGTTCTGCTTCATCACCCGACGCTTGAGGCTTTCCGGAAATCGTTTCCAAAAGGCGTCGTAAACACGGTCTACGGGAGAGGCCGGGACGTCACCACCCCTATCATGCGATCGGGACTGATTGACGTTCTCGCCTTTATAGGAACGAGCCCGGTTGCGGATACGCTGAAAAAAGAGCATCCCAAACCGCACAGGCTTCGCTGCCTGCTCGGGCTTGAAGCGAAAAATCCGGCGATAATACTTCCGGACGCCGATTTGTCCGTCGCCGTAAACGAGTGCGTCGAGGGCGCGCTTTCCTATAACGGGCAAAGATGTACCGCTCTCAAGATAATATTTGTGCATGAATCAATCACAGCTGAATTCCTTGAACTGTTCAATAGAAAGATTTCCTCGCTGAAATGCGGTATGCCGTGGGACGACGGCGTAAACATAACTCCGCTGCCGGAACCCCACAAAACCGAATATCTTGATTCGCTTGTCAAGGACGCCATTTCAAAAGGCGCGAAGGTAATTAATGAAGGCGGCGGGCGTTTCGACAAGTCGTTTTTCTATCCGGCTGTTCTGTATCCGGTAAACCAGACAATGAAAGCGTATCACGAAGAACAGTTCGGCCCCGTTATTCCGGTTCTCAGTTTCAAAAACATAAGCGAACCTTTGGAATATATTGAGAATTCAAACTACGGGCAGCAGGCGAGCATATTCGGAAATGATTCGGATCTTTTGTCGAGCCTTTTGGATACGCTTGTCAATCAGGTATGCAGGGTAAACCTGAACAGCAAGTGCCAGCGCGGGCCTGACGTTTTGCCGTTTACCGGACGCAAGGATTCGGCGGAGGGCACTCTTTCCGTATCGGACGCCTTGCGCGGCTTTTCAATACGGACATTGGTTGCGGTAAAGGAAACCGATTTGAACAAACAGATAATTTCAGACATACTCAAAGACCGAAAGTCAACTTTTCTTAATACTGACTTTATACTGTAGAAATGATGCTGGGAAACGCTGATTAATTATCTGCGCGGGATGAAGTGCGAGGCGCACGGAGCGCAGGAACCGAGGCATATAGAGAAATATGTTGAGGTTACGAGCACCGCGCAGCCGTAAACAATTTGGCAATTCGCCCGCTCAGGCAATTAATCAGCGTTTCCCTAGAAGGAGAAGATGAATGGCTAACGGATATACGGGAAAAATAGCGCGGATCAATCTGACGACAAAACAAATCACACGGCTCGACACCGCCAAATATGAGGAATACGGCGGCGGCTACGGGATGGGCGCGGCGATTTTCTGGGAACTGGCTGTCGCGCCGGGCGAATGGGATCTGAAAGATCCTTTTGATCCGCGGCATGTTATTCCCATTATGGTCGGCCCCCTGGCGGGAACAGGCGTTCCGGGTGCGGGCAGGACAAGCATCTGCGGCATTTCGCCGGAGACTTTTCCCACCTGTGAATTCTATCGCGGCAATTTCGGCGGGCGTTTCGGCACCATGCTGAAACAGGCCGGCTGGGACGGCGTGGTTATTGAAGGCAGGGCGGACGAACCGGCGTGGATCAATATCGTCAACGATCAGATCAAAATAGAATCCGCCGTCTCGCTGTGGGGAAGGGACACCTGGGAAACGCAGGACATGATTCGCAATATGGTCGGCGGAAGGACGCGGTTCGGCGAGGAATGGAAACAACTCGAAGACCAGACTTATACCACCGGCATTCCGCAGATCGTCTGTATCGGCCCGGTCGGCGAAACGAAATCGCGCCTTGCCGCGCTGATTACCGGCAGCGGCGTCAGCGCGCGCATAGGCGGTTACGGCGCGGTGTTCGGAGCGAAAAATCTGAAAGCGATCAGCGTGCTCGGTTCCGGCAATGTTCACGCGGCCGACCCCAAAGCCATAATGGAAACACGGTTGTGGCATATGGCAAACGGCAATATTACGACCGGCAGTTTCGCGCCCGCGGGCCCCGGATCGGTTTCCTGTAATCCCTGCCTGCGCGCCGACCGCCGCCGCAATACCTATCGGGCTGGCGAAACCATGTGCGTCGATCAGTACTGGCTTGATAATCCGGAAGAAGAAATACAGGCCATAGACACGGAACGCGACCTGGCTTCCGAAGCGCTGATGAAGTACGGCGCGAGCGGCTGGGCGGCGCATTTCCTTGGGCTGTTTGTATCCGATATCCCCGGAGCGCCGGATTTCTTCAATGGAAAGGTTCCTGTGGAAACGGGAATCGGCTGGTATCTCCGTTATCTGTACCGTATAGGAGAACTTGGGCCGGGCAAACGGATTGAGTCCGCGCCGCTGCCGATGGAGCAGTGGGGTTCGCTGAACTTCCGCCTGGCTTTCCTTGACGCCGTTTCCAAGCGCGTGGGCATCGGCGACGCCCTGGCCGAAGGCTGTATGCGCGCGGCTCAACGATGGGGAACCCTTGAGCGGGATTACGAAAACGGCGCGCTTCGCTTCCCTGCCTGGGGCGCGACGGGACACTGGACGCTCCCCACGGCGGAATGGGCGTTCAACTATATGCTCGGTGCGGGCGATCCAAGCTGGCATGGATTTGTCGAGGCGGTCGGCACGCCGAGCGACGGCAATCTTGAAAAATCGCTTGCGGAACTGTCTAAAAAGACAATCCCATATACCGACGACATCATGATGTTCAATTATTCATGGAAAGGCGAAGACGCCTGGAAGATCGGCATATACTCGCCCCACAAAGCCAAACAGGTGGCGTGGAGCCGTCACTACGCTTCATTCTGGAACGAGGCGATGGCTTTCTGTGAAATGTTCCTGCCGGCGCTTCCGCATATCACGCCCGAAATTGAGATGAAATACTACGCGGCTGTGACCGGAAAGAAAGATTCTTTTGCCGACACGATGCGCGTCGGGCAAAAGATCTGGACGCTGGAACGTTCGATTCGCGCGATGCACGGCAGAAGCCGTAAAACGGAAGATCTCGCGCCGTTTATGTATAAGCCGGGCGCTTCGGGATTGACATTCTGGGGCGGAGTGCCGATTTATGAAAACGGTAAATGGCGTTCTGACGAAGCGCCGGGCATGTATCTCGACCGCAAGGGCGTTGACGATTTCAAGACGCATTACTACGCGCTTGAAGGCTGGGACAATGAAAACGGCTGGCCGACCCGCAAAACGCTGGAAGGTTTCGGCATGAAACATGTGGCGGACACAATGGCCGCAAAGGGAAA
>JAIRVC010000162.1 GCA_031254095.1 Acidobacteriota bacterium | reverse complement strand
TGTAATAAATTTAACCGTTAAGGAGGCGTCATCATGCGCGATGTAATCATCATAGGTTCAGGGCCCGCCGGTTATACGGCGGCGATTTATACGGCACGCGCCAATCTGTCGCCGCTTATTCTGGCTTCCGAGCCAAAAGGAATGCAGATGCCGGGCGGACAATTAATGTTCACGGGCGAAGTGGAAAATTTCCCCGGTTTCCCGGAAGGAATATCCGGCCCTGAGTTGATGGAACTCATAAAAAAGCAGACGCTGCGTTTTGGCGTTGAAATGATTGACGAGGACGCCGAAGAGGTCCGCTTTGCGCCCGGCGGGCCGTTCCGCATACGTTCGCGGTCGGGATGGCACGAAGCGCGCGCGGTCATAGTCGCCACAGGCGCGAACGCCCGATGGCTCAATCTGCCGGACGAGGAAAAATTTCGCGGCCGAGGCCTTTCGGCCTGCGCGGTCTGCGACGGCATGTTTTTCAGGAATCAGGACGTCATGGTGATCGGAGGAGGCGATACGGCGCTCGAAGAGGCGCTGACGCTGGCGCGGCTTGCCTCAAAAGTTACCATCGTCCACCGCAGAAATGAGCTTCGCGCCAGTAAAATCATGCGCCGGCGCGCGGAACGCGATCCAAAAATCAACTTCCTATGGAATACGGTCATAACGTCGTATCACGGCGAATCGGCGCTGGAATCAATCGGACTCAGGGACGTCTCGACCGGACGTGAATGGACGGAAAAAACCGCCGGCGTTTTTATGGGAATCGGGCATCATCCAAATACGGAATTCCTCGCCGGCGCGCTGGAGCTTGACGCCGACGGCTATATTGTTACCCGCAACAATGTCGAAACCAGCGTGGAAGGCGTGTTTGCCGCGGGAGACGCGGCGGACAGGAATTACCGCCAGGCGATCACCGCCGCGGCGTTCGGATGTATGGCCGGTCTTTCCGCCGAACGCTGGCTGATAAAAAAAGACATTTAAGGAAACGCTGATTAATTGTGAATCCATGAATAACTTAATGCCGGAAACCTCGCGGACAGGCCGAAAACCGGCGCGCGCGGCGATTGCTTACTACATAACGGCGCATGGCTACGGACACGGCGTGCGCTCCGCGGATATTATTCGCGCCTTTATCCGCCTTTATCCGGAAATAGACATACATGTCGTCACCAATCTGTCGGAAACGTTTATCTGGAACAGAAGCGGCGCTGATAATTTTCCCATTCATGCCAGGGATTTTGATGTCGGAATGGCGCAGCTTGATTCCATCCGCGTCGATGTGGCCGCGACGCTCGACAGGGCTCTGGCGCTTTACGCCGCGCGGGAACGCCTGCTGGCCGGTGAAATCGCTTTTTTAAAAGAAGCGAAAATAGATGTGGTTGTCGCCGACATACCGTCGCTTCCTATTGAAGCGGCTGCCCGCGCGGGAATCCCGCGTGTGGCCGTCGGAAATTTTTCCTGGGACTGGATATATTCCGAATTTCTCGCGGACGACCGCCGCTGGCTGCCGGTTGTCGAAATGTTCCGCGCGCAGTACGCGCGGGCGGATCTGCTTTTACGCCTGCCGTTCCACGACGAAATGGCGGCGTTCCCAAAAAAGGAAGACATTCCGCTGGTGGCGCGCCCGGGAAAGCCCTGCCGCGAGAAGCTTGCCCGCGTTACCGGCGGCGATCCTGAAAAAAAATGGGCGCTGCTGTCCTTTACCACGCTCGATTTGAAAGATGAGGCGTTTGCCCGGATAGAGCAAATAGAAGATTGCGAATTTCTGACCGTATTGCCCCTCCGGTGGCGGCGGCGCAATATTCACGCGGTGGCGCGTGAACAGGTGTCGTTTTCGGACGCGCTGGCTTCCGTCGATGCCGTAATTTCCAAGCCCGGCTTCGGCATTCTTTCAGACTGCGTCGTCAACAATAAACCGTTGATTTACGCCGAGCGGACGAATTTTCGGGAGTATCCCGTTCTTGAGGCGTCAATCCGGAGATACCTGAAACATGTCCGCATTTCTTCGGAAGATTTGTACCGCGGCAATCTTGAACCGGGCCTGCGCGCGGTGGAAAGCGCGCCTCCGCCGCCTGAAACCCTTGCAGCCGGTGGGGATGAAATCGCCGCCCGCCATATCCGGGCTGAATTTTAAGCCCGCGCTCATTCGTGATCCGTAATCCGTACCCGTATTATTGACACCCGACAACGTGTCCTATAAATTTTGTAGTTTCAGAATCTTGCGGCATTTTTAAATTGAAAGGCAACTATGTCTGACCTTAAACTCACTTCACGCGCGGCTGATTTTTCTGAATGGTATAACACTCTCGTACTGCGGGCGGAACTGGCCGATTACGCGCCGGTGCGCGGCTGCATGATCGTCCGTCCCTACGGCTGGGCGTTATGGGAAAATATTCAACAGGTGCTCGACAAGCGATTTAAAGAAACCGGGCATGTAAACGCGCAGTTTCCGCTTCTGATTCCGCGCAGTTTCATTGACAAGGAAAAATCGCACATCGAAGGGTTTTCACCGGAACTGGCGGTCGTTACTCATGGCGGCGGCCAGGAGCTCGAAGAACCGCTGGTTGTCCGGCCTACGTCCGAAACCATAATCGGTTACGCCTATTCCAAATGGATTCAATCCTACCGCGATCTGCCGCTTCTTATCAATCAATGGGCCAATGCCGTGCGTTGGGAAATGCGCACAAAACTTTTTCTCCGGACGCTGGAATTTTTCTGGCAGGAGGGGCACACGGCGCACGCGACGCCGGAAGAAGCTCAGGAAGAAACGTTGCGCATGATCGAGGTTTATCGTGATTTTGCGGAGAACGAAGCGGCCGTTCCGGTCATTGTCGGCAGAAAATCCGAAACGGAGCGTTTCGCGGGCGCGAACGAAACCTATGCCATAGAAGCGATGATGGGCGACGGCAAGGCCTTGCAGTCCGGAACTTCGCATAATCTCGGACAGAATTTCGCAAAGGCTTTCGATATTCAATACCTTGATAAAAACGGCGTCCTGCAGCATTGCTGGACTACTTCATGGGGGATTTCCACGCGTTTTATCGGGGCGATCATTATGACGCACGGCGACGATCAGGGTTTGATTCTGCCTCCGCGCCTTGCGCCGCATCAGGTTGTGATCGTGCCGATTTTTAAGACGGACGATGAAAAAGTCCGCGTGCTTGAGTTTGCGCGCGCCGTAAAATCAGAATTGACGGCGTCCGGCGTCCGCGCGATTTCCGACGAGCGCGAAGGCAGCAGTCCCGGTTTCAAGTTTAATGACTGGGAGATGCGCGGCGTGCCGCTGCGCGTTGAAATCGGGCCCAAGGACATTGAAAAGGGAACCGTGGTGCTGGCTCGCCGCGACAAGCCCGGCAAGGAAGGAAAATCGTTCGTTCCGCGCGAAGGGCTGGCCGCCGCCGTTTCAGAAACGCTGACGGCGATTCAGAAAGCGCTTTACGAGCGCGCCCTGAATTTCCGGAAGGCCAATACCGCGGATCCAAAAGATTACGCGGAGTTTAAGCAGGCGGTTGAAAAAGGCTTCGCGCATTCGTTCTGGTGCGGCGGCGGCGAGTGCGAAAAACGCGTTAAGGAAGATACGAAAGCGACTCTGAGATGCATTCCGCTGGAGCAGACGGGTGAAACCGGAAAATGTATTTACTGCGGAAGCCCGGCCGCGGAAAAAGCGTACTTCGCAAAAGCTTATTGAGAACTTGTTGAGTGACGACAGGTTTTGCAATTCACGGGAACCTCTAAAAACTCCAAAATCAAGGCTTGCGGCCGGGACAAAAGCGGAGTTTGCATTTACGTAAAGCATTTTGGATCGGCCGCGTAACGCAGAGTTTTGGGTTTTTAGAGGTTCCCTTGCTCTGTATGGGAGCATGGAAATGCCTAATCGCGACACGCCGTCGGCGCTTGTGAAAGCATGGCTGGATATTCACAATGAAGATCTATGCCGGCGACTGGATGTCGTATTCGCTTTTGACGGACAGGGAATGGAAATCTGGTGCCGCAGCGAAGAAAATCGCGCTTACAGGAAACTGCAAAAAATTATAGAACCCCTGAGAAAATCACACGACGTTGAGCTATATCTGACGCGTCCTCCGAAAAACGGCAACGAAAGCGATAAACTATCGTGGGAAGATATTCCTCCGAGCCTTGTAGAAAACCGGGAACTGCGTTCCAACATGCGGCCATCGACGCTGGGCAGCGGGTCGCGTGCGGTGACGTTTATGGACGCTGACGGGAATATGCAGACGCGCGTATTTACAGAGACGCCCGGCGCGGTGGCCGCAACTGCGGATAGCGTTCTGCGGTCGCGTCTCGTTATATGGGTGAATTCGGTGTTTGAAAACAGCCGGATAATGCGGCAATACGCCGAAGATATTCCGGCGCTGATCCGTACCGCGTTCGAACCGGCTTTTAGCGCGGCTCTGCACGGTCGCGCCAGGGGCATTTATCGGAAGCACGCGAAAGAACTGGTAAAAAGCGTTCGAAGTTTAAGAAATTATCTTTCACGCGCGTTTCCCGGGCCATCGGCAAAAGCCGCGGAAAATAAAGAAAAGAAAAAAGAATCTCCGGCGGCTTTGCCCGTTGTTATTGAAAGAGCTGATGGGATCGCCGCCGACGCGCGGAATTTGTCCGGACGCATATACCGTTTTATCTATCCGGCGCAGCATACGGTGGATCTGGATGAATTGCAGAGACCGGGATTGCTTGTTTCCCTGGACGCGCTTGAGGCCGACGC
>JAIRVC010000320.1 GCA_031254095.1 Acidobacteriota bacterium | reverse complement strand
TTTTTATCTGCCCGTTTTTCCTGCTTTTATTCGCGCAGGTTGCGGTTCGCCCGGCGCTGGCCGATTATAAACAGGCGGTTGCGTACTACTCCCAGGGAGATTACAACCGCGCGATTCAGGAACTCAAGCCAGACATTGACAAGTCGCCGGATTGGGAATTCGGGCATCGCCTGCTTGGACTCTGCTATCTGAATATCAACAACAACGCGCTTGCCGTACAGGCGCTGTCGCGCGCCGCGGAATTAAAGTCAACAGCTTTCGCCACCTACTTCGGACTTGGTCAGGCGTACTTTAACATGAAGCGTTATAACGAAGCGGTTTCAGCGTTCAACAGGGCTGAACCTCTGGCCGCAAAAGAAAAAAATCCGGAAACTGAAAAAGCGAACGTCAATATTTTCCGCGGAACCGCGTATTACAGAAACAATAATTTTTCCGAAGCCGTCAATGACCTAAGGGAAGCGATTCGCGTTAATTCGTCGGACTGGACGCTGTTTTTTATGCTGGGCGCTTCATATTTTAATCTGAACCGCACGGATGAAGCTATACAGACCCTTGAAAAAGCCGTTGCGCTGAAACCGGGCGAAGCGTCGGTCGGCGACATTCTCGGAAAAGCTTATTTAAGGAAAGGGGTCCAGTCGCTCTCTGAAAAACGGTATCAGGATGCCGTACAAAATTTGCAAAAGGCAAAGACATATGATTCCAAAAACGGTTACGTCAATTACAATCTCGCCGAAGCGTACCTGTTTGAAAAACGCTATGCCGAAGCGGAGAAAGAGTTAACGGCGGCAGGCGCCACGTTGCCGGACAACGCCGGAGTATTTACGCGGCTCGGGCTTGTATATGAAAGGCAGAATAAACACGAACAGGCATTAAAATCGTATAGAAGAGCCTACGAATTAAATCCATCCCCGGAATTAAAAGAGACGATAGACCGCGTCAGCGGAAATATTGGAAATAAAAAATAGCCGCTTCACGGCGGACAGTGGTCAACCTGGATTTGGAAGTGCAAACGAGACGCCCGCTTTTTATTACCTGATATTTGCGGGCTGAATATCCGTTGACCGGCGAAGCCGGAAACTGATCACTGCCCACTGACAACTGAATAGGTTCCGTTACTCTGACGCAGATTCCCGATATCGTCGATCATTATCACCTGAAAGGTATAATTTCCCGCGGGACAATCATCATCCACCGGTATAATAACGGAAAACAACGACTCTTCGTTTTCCTCATTGTCTTTTTCCGGAGCGGCATCCTGCGCCTGAAATGTTTTTCCGGAGCGTGAATCACGGACAAAAATGTTTTCCGGATAAATATCCCCGTCCCGGTCTTTTATAAATAAGTTCAAACGTACCGCCCGTCCGCCCGCCGCCTCCTGCGCGACTTTTAAAAGAATCGGCGCGTCGGTGTTCTGTATTGTGATTTCTTCGGGAATTTCGTAAGAACGGACTTTTTTCAGCCAGACGGCTTCAATTTCCGCGACGGGCGCCCTGAACGCAAGATTCAGGGCTTTTAACAGGCTGTTTTTCTGAAGCGCTTCAAAAAATTTCATCAGGCGGCCGCGGTCTATTTCGCGCTGGGTCAAAAGAAATGTGATGCCCGGCGCGGCGTTGCGGTGATTTTTTTTCCCTACGGAAAATTCCGACCAGACGCGCTGATTTGAAAACCCAAGCCGGCCTGTTTCATCCAGCAGTTTAGCCGTCGCCCAGGCGGCATCCAGACTGCGCGTGCTGTGAGTGTATTCGTGTGTCAGAATTTCAGCCATTCCTTCAAAGAGGAATTCCGTATCTTCACGCTGCGCGCCTTTTGAAAGGTTGATTAATCCGAGCCGCGCGATTCCATAGATGAGGTTATGGCGCAGAAATTTACGGGTGTCCGCAATCGCTTCCGGCTGGTTCATGCCGATAGCAACGCGCCCGGTCCTGAAATTCCAGGAGCTTTCCGAAGCGTTCCAATCCAGCGCGACCGTTATATTGCGCGGGAGGCCACCGTTTGTGGCTCTGTTTACGTAATCATAACAACGTTCAGCTTCGGGGGACAACTCACGGCCAAGAATTTCCCTTTCCGCGGGAAATTGCAAAACGACATGCTTTGACGACATGGTTCGCGTCTGTTGCGCAAAAGCCGCGCCATGGAAGAAAGCGCCAAGGATTATAAGAACGACGCAAACATGCGGGAACCGTGCCATAATTTTTTTATCTGTCAATTTACCGGCAATTTTTAAAGGCCGCGGGTTACTTCGGAAAACTGGCGATAGCGGCCTGTTCGCTGTCGTAAGAGTCAAAAACATTCAGCAATTTGGTTATATTCAGCAGATCTTTAATTCGCGGATTCGGAGACAGCAGCTTGAAATGACCGCCGCTCTTGCGCAACGCGGTAAAACAGCGGATTAATTCGCCGAGCCCCGCGCTGTCCATATATGGAACTTTTCCAAGGTTAAGCAGTATTTTTTTTTGCCCCTGTTCCAGCAGGCCGTCCACTGCTTCCTTGATCTCTACATCCCCGTCTCCCAGGAGAATTTTTCCATCCACATCAATGATTACAATATCGTCAACTTTCCTGGTTGAGAACTTCATGTCGGAACCTCCATAATTAGACAATCAAAGCTAACACAGTAGGGTAAAAACTGTCAATTCGCGTGTTCCATTACCAAAAAATTTAATGGATGCGCTTCCGGTTGTTTGCGTTCAATTGTTTCAGCGCTGAATAGCGGCTTGTCCGCTCGAAACGGCTGTGTTATAAAAAAGCGTGTTTCGCTTACGCTCACAAGGCGTCCATTTACCATCTAGGAGCAGGATATGACAGGAGCTATTCGTTCAGTTGAGGCAAGAGAAATTTTTGATTCCAGGGGCAATCCAACAGTAGAGGCGGAGGTTACTCTTGAAAACGGCGTTAAAGGCCGGGCGGCTGTTCCTTCCGGAGCGTCGACAGGCGTTCATGAGGCCGTGGAACTCCGCGACGGCGATGCCGAACGGTTTTCAGGCAATGGCGTTCTGCGCGCGGTTGAAAACGTCAACACCATGATCGCGCCGGCCCTTGAGGGCAAGGATGTTTTCGGCCAGCGCAGGCTTGACCAGATTATGATTGATCTTGACGGCACGCCGAACAAAGGTTCGCTTGGCGCTAACGCCATCCTTTCGGTTTCAATGGCCGCGGCGCGGGCGGCGGCTCAGGCGCTGGGGCTTCCCCTGTATCGGTATCTCGGCGGAACCAACGCCTGCATTCTTCCCACGCCGATGATGAATATTCTCAACGGCGGCGCGCACGCCGACAACAATCTCGACGTTCAGGAATTCATGATCGTGCCGGCGGGAGCGGATTCTTTCGCCGCCAGCCTGCGCATGGGCATTGAAACTTTTCACGCGCTTAAATCGGTATTGAAAAAGAAAGGCTACGTCACAAGCGTCGGCGACGAAGGTGGATTCGCGCCGAATGTTAAATCCAACGAGGAGGCGCTTGACCTGATTCTGGAGGCCATTCAGAAAGCGGGCTACAAACCGGGCGAAGAAATCTTTCTCGCGCTTGATGTCGCCGCCAGCGAATTTTTTGAGGGGAACGTTTATCACTTCAAAAAATCAGACGGGTCGAAACTTGAAGCGGAAAAGATCATTCAGCTTTATCAGAGCTGGGTTGAGAAATATCCGATTGTTTCCATAGAAGACGGCATGGCCGAGGACGACTGGAAAGGATGGGCCGCGCTGACCTCCGCATTGGGAGAAAAGATACAGCTTGTCGGCGACGATATTTTCGTTACCAACGCCCAGCGTTTGCAAAACGGCATAGCGGACGGCGTCGGCAACAGCATTCTTATCAAGCTGAACCAGGTGGGATCCGTCAGCGAAACGCTTGACACCATTGAGCTGGCCAAGGTAAACGGCTATACCACCGTCATATCCCATCGGTCCGGCGAAACGGAAGACTCGTTCCTTGCCGATCTGGCCGTTGCCACAAACGCCGGGCAGATCAAAACCGGTTCGGCCAGCCGCACCGACCGCGTCTGCAAATATAACCAGTTGCTGCGAATAGAGCAGGAACTCAAAAATCAGGCGCGTTTTCTAGGAAACCAGCTTTTCTAAGAAAGTAAGTATCTGGAAGTGCCGGAATATGGAGTAGTTGGAACAGGCGCCCTGGGCGGTTATTACGGCGGCATGTTGGCCAGGGCGGGCAGGGATGTGCATTTTCTGTTGCGCGGCGACTATGAATACGTGCGTGAAAACGGACTGCGGGTTGATTCCGTCAATGGAGATTTCCGGCTGCCCGCGGTCAACGCTTACTCCGCCGTGGACGACATGCCTTTGTGCGATGTTGTTCTGGTCTGCGTAAAGACCACGGAAAACGGCGGCCTGCCTGATTTGCTGCGGCCGCTTCTGCGTCCCGGTTCCGTGGTCTTGCTGTTGCAGAACGGGCTTGGCGTTGAAGAGGATCTTGCCACCCGCCTTCCCGAAGCGGAGATAGCCGGCGGCCTTGCTTTTATCTGTTCGCAGAAAGCGGGCCCCGGCCATATCCGGCATCTCGATTACGGAAAGCTTGATATAGCTTCATACAATGTAAAAAACACCGTTGTTTTAAATAAAATAATTGATGATTTTCGCGCGGCGGAAGTTCCGGCGGAGTTGTCCGAAGATCTGCAATTCGCGCGCTGGCGCAAGCTGGTCTGGAATATTCCGTTCAACGGGCTGACGGTCGTTATGAATACGACGACCGACCGGCTGATAGCGCATGATTCCACGCGCCGCCTTACGCGTGAAATCATGCTGGAAGTTATTCTCGGCGCAAACCGGTGCGGCGCCGGCCTCAAAGAATCGCTGGCGCAAAAAATGATGGACATGACGCTTGAAATGATTCCTTACGCGCCGAGCATGAAACTGGATTACGACAACCGCCGCCCTATGGAAATTAAATACATCTACTCAAGGCCGGTCGAAACCGCCGCGCGCGCGGGGTTTTGTATGCCGAAAGTCGCGATGCTTGAAAACCAGCTGCGGTTTATCGGGGATGAAGCGCGGCAATGAAAGAAGAAATACGGAAAAGGCGGACGTTTGCGATTATCTCGCATCCCGACGCCGGTAAAACGACCCTGACGGAAAAATTTCTGCTCTACGGCGGCGCGCTGCAACTGGCGGGGTCGGTCACAGCCCGGAAAAAACAGCGCGAAACGGCTTCCGACTGGATGGAGCTTGAAAAACAGCGGGGCATATCGGTTAGCTCGACACTGCTGCAATTCGATTACCGCGGCCGGCGAATGAATCTGCTCGATACGCCCGGCCACAAGGATTTTTCCGAGGACACCTATCGCGTACTTATGGCGGTGGACAGCGTTGTTATGGTCATCGACGCCGCCAAGGGCATAGAAAGCCAGACGCGCAAGCTTTTTGAAATATGCCGCGAGCGAGGCATTCCCATTTTCGCTTTTATCAACAAGCTTGACCGGTCGGGGAAGGCGCCGCTGGAGCTGATTGACGAAGTTGAGACAGTGCTTGGAATCACGGCCTGCCCGGTCAACTGGCCTCTTGGCGACGGCGTTGATTTTCGCGGGGTTTACGACAGGCTGCGGAAAGAGGCGCACCTGTACGAGCGTGTCGCCGGCGGCGCGTACAAAGCGCCGGTTTCCGTCCGCGATTTTTCCGATCCGGCGCTTGCCCGCGAGTTGCGCGGAAAAACTTAC
>JAIRVC010000312.1 GCA_031254095.1 Acidobacteriota bacterium | reverse complement strand
TTTACCATTGAGTTCATGCTTCAGGGGCCCGCCGATGAACCGGTCTTCGCGCAGTTCGTTGAAAATCTGAAGCTGTTGGGAATACAGGCGAAATTGAGTATCGTCGATGGAACCACATTCTGGGCGAAGGTGTTCAATTATGAATGGGATATGATTTCCAACGGATTGTATCCTCATTCGCTTTCGCCCGGCCCGGAGATTCGCCAGTACTGGGGTTCCGAAGCGGCGGAAACCGCCATGAGTTCAAATACGCAATACATCAAAAACCCTGTTGTTGACGCCCTGATTGAAAAGGTTGTAAACGCGCCTTCCAGAGAGGATAAATTGGCGGCGTGCAGGGCGCTGGACAGAGTGCTTCTCTGGAATTTTTACTCGGTCAACCTATATTTCTGGAACAAAGAGTTTCTGGCGCATTGGGATCGTTTCGGAATGCCGGCGATTCAGCCGAAATGGGATCCATTCTCGCCGCAGGATACATGGTGGATTGATCCGCAAAAAGACGCGGCCGTCGCAAAGCAGAGAAAATCCAGATAGCCAAATGAAAACTTATCCGGAATATTTCATACGCCGGCTTTTACTTATTGTGCCGACCATTTTCGGCATAATGCTGACAAACTTTATAATCATACAGCTTGCGCCCGGCGGCCCGATTGAGCGGATTGCCGCAAAATATACATTTGGCCCCGGCGCCGGGGCGTTAAACAACAAAGCCGTCACCGGCGCGGACAGCGGGCAAGAGGGCGCTTATCGCGAAACGGATTCGCTCAATCCCGCCTTTGTGCGCGAACTTGAAATCCGCTTCGGATTTGACAAGCCGCTTCTTCACAGATTTGCCGGAATGGTTTGGGACTACCTGCGCTTTGACTTCGGTAA
The DNA here is from genome assembly GCA_031254095.1 of Acidobacteriota bacterium. Classification (GTDB taxonomy): domain Bacteria; phylum Acidobacteriota; class UBA6911; order UBA6911; family UBA6911; genus UBA6911. The sequence goes on along the minus strand of JAIRVC010000312.1, from coordinate 1,925 downwards.
AAGTTACCATCGAAACGAAAAAGTGCTGAACATCATACTCGAAAAACTGCCGGTATCGCTCAGTCTGGCTCTTTGGAGTACGGCCGTAACATATCTTATCGCCATTCCGCTCGGAATCCGCAAGGCGACGAGGGATGGCTCGCCGTTTGACGTCTGGTCAAGCGTATTGATGAACGCGCTTTGCGCCATACCCGGCTTTATTCTCGCGGTACTGTTGATCGTGCTGTTTGCCGGAGGGGCTTTCCTCAATGTGTTTCCGATCAGGGGACTGGTTTCCCCGAATTGGCACGAACTGGGTATTTTTGCGAAGGTGATGGATTATTTATGGCATATCGCGCTGCCGGTCATTTGCATGGCGATGTCGGGCCTTGCCGTATTGACAATGCTTACAAAGAATTCGTTCGTCGATGAACTTAATAAGCTATATGTGACTGCCGCACGTTCCAAAGGATTGACCGAACGCGCGATCCTGTTCCGGCATGTTTTTAGAAATGCCATGCTGATCGTGATTTCCGGCTTTCCGACGGCTTTTCTGGCCACATTGTTCACCGGTTCAATGCTTATAGAGATGATTTTCTCGCTGGACGGAATTGGATTGCTGGGAATCAACGCTGTTCTGGACAGGGATTATCCGGTTGTTTTTGCCGCGCTTTACATCTATGCCCTTCTTGGGCTTGTGTTCAAATTGATCGGCGACATTGTCCTCACGATGGTTGACCCCAGAATTACTTTCGACGCCGTTAATGTATGAAAAAGTAAAGCCGCCTCACGGCGGCCAGTGGTTAGTGGTCAGTGTTCAGAAAATACGCCGCGAACCATTTTTGAGGAAACTAAAAATTGAAGTTGCCGGTAAATGAAGCACCCGGAGAGCGGCTATGTATAATTTCAGATTGTCCGCCATTGCGCGAAGAAGGATACGCCGGTTTCGCGCCAACAGGCGCGGCTATGTCAGCCTGTGGATTTTTCTGCTGTTGACGGTCATTACATTCCCGGCGGAATTAATCACAAACGACAAGCCGCTTGTCATTCGTTACAAGGGAGAGTTTTTCTTCCCGCTGTTTGTCGATTATCCGGAATCGGTTTTCGGCGGGTTTTTAGCCGTAACGGATTACCGGGATCCATTCATCAGGGAGGAAATCGAGGCGAACGGGCGGATGATCTGGCCGCTGTTCAAATATGGCTGCCGCACTATAAACCGTAATCCGGATACGCCTGTCCCTTCTTCGCCTTCAAGGGAAAATCCGCTAGGAACGGACAACCAGTCCAGAGACGTTTTAGCCCGGCTGATATACGGCTTTCGCACGACAATCCTTTTTTCATCTTTTTTAACATTATTCTCGTACATTCCGGGAATCATCACGGGGGCGGCGCAGGGATATTTTGGAGGCGCCGTTGATCTTGTTTTTCAACGCTTTATCGAGATATGGAATGGATTGCCGCTGCTGTTCATATTGATAATTCTATTCGGCATGTTTTCCCCCGGCTTCTGGCTGCTGCTGGGGATTCTGCTTCTTTTTAACTGGACGGGGCTGTCTGGAATCGCGCGCGCTGAATTTCTGCGGGCAAGAAACTTCACATATGTCAAGGCGGCCAGGGCGCTTGGCGTAAGCGATTTCAATATAATGCGAAAACATATGCTTCCGAACGCCATGGCGGCGGCGCTTTCGCTGCTGCCTTTTACGTTCATCGGCGCGGTTACAATGCTTATAGCGCTTGATTTCATCGGATTCGGGCTGCCTCCCGGTTCCGCTTCGCTTGGTGAATTACTGGCGCAAGGCCGGGCGAACCTTCACGCGCCGTGGCTTGGCATCGTTGGTTTTCTGTCCGTTGCGATAACTCTTGTATTGATTGTTTTTATATCCGAAGGAGTGCGCGACGCATTCAGGAAATGCTGAATAAATAAAGTATGAATCCGCAACCGCTTC
>JAIRVC010000265.1 GCA_031254095.1 Acidobacteriota bacterium | reverse complement strand
GCTACAGCGGTCTTTTTCGTCTCGCCGAACGCTGGGCTGCCGCCGAAATTTCACAGCGTGTCCGCATATACCCAAACCTTGAGGAAGCGCGGCGTCAATCTATTCATATAATCCGGAGCCGCCGGCTTGAATCGGCGCGGCGGCAGACCGCAAGGCGCGGACTGGGACGGGAATTTGAAAGTCTGCGCGAATATCAGCAGGGTGATGAGTTTCGCAATATCTGCTGGAGCGCCAGCGCGCGCCGCTCAAAACTGATAACACGGCAGTTTCGGATGGAGCGCAGTCAGCCAATATGGCTGGTTCTCGACGCGGGACGCCTGATGCGCGCGAAAATATCCGGCCTCAGCAAACTTGACTACGCCGCGACCGCCGCCTTGAGCCTCGCCGAAGCCGCGCTCGCGTCCGGAGACCGCGTTGGGCTGATGTCATACGGACGCGCCGTCCGTCAGCGCGTTCTTCCCGGCAGCGGCGGTTCGCATTTAAGAACGATCATGGACAGCCTCGCCCGCGTCGAGGAGGAACAGGCGGAATCAAACCCATTGCGGGCGGCCGCCCTGCTGCTTTCAACCCAGCCGCGGCGCAGTCTGGTGGTATGGATTACCGATCTTGCGGAGACGGCGGTTACGCCGGAAGTTCTCGACGCCGCCCGGTTGCTTTTGAGCCGCCACGTTGTCGTTTTGCTTGTGATCGGCCAGCCTGATCTGAAAGAAATGGCGTCGCGAACGCCCGATTCAATCCCGACGATGTATCTGGCGGCGGCGGCACAGGAAACGGCGCACCGCCGCGAGGTATTGCTCGCCTCGCTGCGTCAGCGCGGCGCACTCGCCCTTGAAACGGATCACGCCGGCGCTTCGGCGGCGGCTATTAATTCCTATCTGGAAGTAAAAGAACGAAATCTGATTTAAATTTAATTTTGATCAACGTTTCCTTAGAGGTTCCCAAAAGAGCCATGCGGACAGCATAACAAACAGCGCCGCCGACAGAACGAATTTCAGCGAAACATTTATATCCGTCGGAGAGATAAAAGCCTCAATCAGTCCGGCTATGACAAGAATTGGAACAACGCCCACAATAAGCCGCGCGCCTATACCGGCGGCGCGTTTCAGGGATTCCATGCGGGGAAGCGCGCCGGGAAACAGCAGCCCACGGGCGATGCGCAGGCCCGCGCCTCCGGCGATAAAAACGGCGGGAAGTTCCAGCGCTCCATGCGGCGCGACGAAACTCCAGAGCTTCAGGCTCATTCCCGCCCCGCCACAGACCGCTCCGAGAACGCCGATAAGCAGGCCGTTTAAAAACATCATGTATATCGTTCCGACGCCGCCGGTAATGCCTGCGGCAAACGCCGTAAACGATACGCTGATGTTGTTGGTCATAATGCCGCTTGCGGCAAGCGGCTTGACTGCTAGAATCGGCTGTGTCCACATTTCGCCGCGGTCGATGGTTTCCATCATTTGCGGGTTGAGAAAATTCGGCGCGAAAGACGGACTCTGCAAAGACAGCAGAGCCCCCATTAATCCCCCGGCGAGAAACAGCCCGAAAGCCGCGGCGCAAAAGAACAGGTTTTCACGAAAAATCCGGGGGTACGACTGAAGAAAAAAAGTTAAGATGGATTTTAATCCGGCGCGTTTGCCGATATAAATAACGCCATGAGCCTGAAGCAGCAACTGATTAAGATAGCGTGCAAATTCACCGGCGCTCTGATCCTCGCGGACGGTCGCCAGATCGGAAGCGGTCTGCCTGTAAAGCAGGCTCAGGTTTTGCAGTTCACGGCGCGTAAGAGAACCCGGCCCCGATTGGCGGCATCGCAGGAGAAGTTTTTCCAGTTGAAGCCAGTGCGGCTTGCGTTTTTCAATCCATTGCGTGGAGATCACATTTGAACCCGTCCGATAAATTAACGATAGAAACCCCGGAACAAATCACACTGGAACTGCCTCTTGCCGGAATCGGCAGCCGTTCCATGGCGTTCGCGTTTGATATTTTACTTCAAATTGGCGTCATGGCCATAATGGCGATTGTAGCGTCAGTCATAGTTCTGCCGCTGCGGTCTGTTCTGCCGGGCGGTTTTTTGGCCATTGCGACCGCAATGCTGACTATTGTGTATTTTCTGGTGCATTGGGGATATTTCATATTTTTTGAAATACGCCGGGACGGGCAGACTCCGGGAAAACGGAGATTTCAGATAAGGGTTATCAAGGAATCGGGGCGGCCCATTACCGCCATGGAAGCGATTGTGCGCAATCTGCTGCGGGCGATCGACTCTCTGCCCGGCTTTTACGCCGTGGGTTTGGCCTCTATGGCGCTGAACAAACAAAACAGGCGTCTTGGAGACTACGCGGCCGGAACGCTGGTGGTTTATGATAAAAGCCCCGGCCATTCCCACGCTATCTGGAATATCTGGAATACGGGAAGCGCTTTGCCGGAAGCGGTTTCCGCGCCGGGAAAACTTTCTCCGGAAGAACTGACGCTTATTGAAGCCTGGCTTAACAGGCGTTCCGCTCTTTCGGCCGCGACGCGCCGGGAAACGGCGGCGCAGATAGCTTCGGTTATAAGGAAAAGAACCGGAATTGAACCGGAAGACGGGCAGCAGGCGGAAGATTTTCTGGAATCGCTCGCGCGCAGAACCCGCGATACGGCCGGATACAGGTGATATCCTTGCCGCCTTGCGGCGGCCTGGTGGCTAGTTGCTAGTGGTCAGTGGTAAGAAAAATTAGCCGGGAACTGTCTTTTCGCGCCTCCGACGCTGAGTTGCGGGACGCCTGTATTTCATATCGCTCATATTTTCATTTATCCAGACCGCCGAAAACGACAACAGGCGGGTTCCTTCCGGTTCCCGCCTGTTGCTGTAATTCGCTTTTGTTGTGTTGCAAGCCGTCTTATGGCGTTCCGTTCCGCCCGCCATAAGACGG
>JAIRVC010000193.1 GCA_031254095.1 Acidobacteriota bacterium | reverse complement strand
ATAATGATGTATTCCCCGCCGTCGAATCCTTTGACGGCGATCACATCGGCGATCTTTTCGTTTTTGCCGATATTGACGAGGTTTACAATGGCTTTGCCTTTGCCCGACGTTCCGACGTCCGGAATTTCATAAGCCTTCAGCCAGTAAACATGCCCGCGGTTGGTGAACACAAGCAGGTAACTGTGCGTTGAAGTTACAAATACATGATGGATAAAATCCTCGTCGCGCGCCGTCATGCCGATGCGCCCCTTGCCGCCCCTTCCCTGCGAACGGTAGAGGGACGCCGGAGTCCGCTTGATGTAACCGGCATGAGTCACCGTGATGACGACATCCTCCTCCGGAATCAAATCCTCGCGGGTGAGTTCGATTTCCTCGTCAACGATCTCCGTGCGCCGGCCGTCGCCGTAGGATTTCCGGACATCGTGAAGTTCTTCTATGATGACGCCGTCAAGCACCGTTTCGCTTGCAAGGATTTCTTTCAGGCGGGCGATCAGCTTCAATATTTCTTCGTATTCGGAAACGATTTTTTCGCGTTCGAGACCCGTCAGGCGCTGCAGGCGCATCTCAAGTATCGCCTGCGCCTGCGCGGCGCTGAACTGGAACTGCGTCATCAGGCCGGTTTTGGCGATTGACGGTTCATTTGAAGCGCGAATCAGCGTGATTATTTCATCAAGGATGTCCAGCGCGCGGCGCAGTCCTTCGAGGATATGCGCGCGGGCTTCGGCCTTGCCGAGTTCATAAACCGTCCGGCGGCGCACCACTTCTTTGCGGTGTTCGATAAAGCAGAGCAGCGCCTCGCGCAAACTCAGAATTTTGGGCTGGTTCCGGACGATGGCGAGAAGAATAATGCCGAAGCTCGACTGCATGGGCGTCAGCTTGTAAAGATTGTTCAGAACAACCTGCGCCGGTTCGTCTTTTTTCAATTCAATGACAATGCGCAGGCCTTCCCTGTCGGATTCGTCGCGCACATCGGAAATGCCCTCGATCTTTTTTTCGCGCACAAGTTCCGCGATGCGCCTGATCAGCGCCGCTTTGTTGACCTGATAGGGAATTTCCGTAACCACGATCATTTCCCGGTCTTTTGAAAGCGGTTCAATCGCGGCCCTGGCGCGCAGGACAATGATGCCGCGCCCGGTTTCGTAAGCGGAACGTATGCCTCCGCGCCCGTAGATAAATCCAGCGGTCGGGAAATCGGGGCCGGGAACCTTCTGAATGATTTCCGAAAACGTCGCGGCGGGATTCTGGATCAGCAGTACGGTCGCGTCGATAATTTCCGTCAGGTTGTGCGGAGGAATCTTTGTCGCCATGCCGACGGCGATTCCCTCTGAACCGTTGACCAGAAGGTTTGGAAAACGCGCCGGCAGCACCAGAGGCTCCGTCAGCGAGTCGTCGTAATTGGGGCCGAAATTGACGGTTTCTTTATCAATATCCGCCAGAAGTTCGTCGGCCAGCCGCGCCATGCGCACTTCGGTGTAACGCATCGCCGCGGGAGGATCGTCGTCTATCGAGCCAAAATTTCCCTGTCCGTCAATAAGGGGGTAGCGCATCGAAAAACTCTGCACCAGACGCACAATCGTATCGTAGACCGCGCTGTCGCCGTGCGGATGGTATTTACCGATAACGTCGCCGACGATACGCGCCGATTTTTTATAGGCCTTGTTGTACGTGTTGCCCAGATCGTGCATCGCGTACAGTACGCGCCGATGCACGGGTTTCAGCCCGTCGCGCGCGTCCGGAAGCGCGCGCCCGATGATAACGCTCATGGCGTAGTCCAGGTAGGACTTGCGCATTTCGTCGATGATGTTTACCGGAACATTTTCCTGAAATTCATTCATGATTGATAGATCTTAAATATCGAGATTGCTGACGTTAAGGGCGTTATCCTCAATGAACCGGCGGCGCGGTTCCACCGCGTCCCCCATGAGAACGGTAAAAATCGCGTCCGTCTGAACGGCGTCGTCGATCGAAACCTTGAGCATCGTTCGCGTTTCAGGATTCATCGTGGTTTCCCATAACTGTTCCGGGTTCATTTCCCCCAGCCCTTTGTATCGCTGAATCGTCAGGTCTTTTTTGCCCAGAGCCAGCAGGTGGCTGAGCAGTTCCTCGCCGGAATTGACGGTGACGCTTCCGCCGTTTTCCCGCACTGTCAGGGGCGGGCCGCCCAGAGGCGACAGTTCCGCGTAAAGTTCAAACAGCCGCCGCCATTCCGCCGATGAAAGGAATTCCCATGTCAGCGCAAGCCGGTTGCCGCTGGTTTTGTTCTCTATTTCAAGATAAAACAGTCCGTGTTCCTCGTCTTTGCGGACCGCGCAGTCGTACCCGATTTCCGTGACGGCCGGACCGAGAGTTTCAAGCAGTTCCTGTTTTTCAAATAACTGCCTGAGCGTAAATCCGCGATTGATAACGCCGCCGTCTCCGGCGACAGCCGACATTATCCTGTCGGTCAGTTCGCCGTGGTGAACCCGGCGGGCCAGCTTTTCATAGACCGTCGCGCGTTCGTGAACTTTGCGCATCACCCTTACGAGCTCGGTGCCGGTGTATTCTTTCCCCGTCTTTTCCACTGTCACGGAGACGCCTTCGGTCGCCCGCTTCATAAGAAAATCTTCCATCGCCTTTTCGTTTTTCAGGTAGCTGAGTTTTTTTCCCTGCTTGATGCCGTAAAGAGGAGGCTGCGCAATGTAAATATGCCCGTTTTCGAACAGCTGCGGCATTTGCCGGTAGAAAAACGTCAGCAGCAGCGTGCGGATATGCGAACCATCGACATCGGCGTCGGCCATGATAATAATGCGGTGATACCTGAGATTTTTCAGCCGGTCTTCTTTTTCGGCATCGCCCCCGTTTCTGTCCGTGCCGATGCCTACGCCAAAGGCGGAGATCATTGTGGCGATTTCAGCGTTGCTGAGCATTTTGTCAAGCCGGGCTTTTTCGACGTTCAGAATTTTTCCACGTATGGGCAAAATCGCCTGAAACTTGCGGTCGCGCCCCTGCTTGGCGGAACCGCCGGCGCTGTCGCCCTCAACGATATATATTTCGCACAGCGAGGGATCTCTTTCCTGGCAGTCGGCCAGTTTTCCGGGAAGCAGTGCCGTATCCAGCGCCCCTTTGCGCCGCGTCAGATCGCGCGCCTTTCGCGCCGCTTCGCGCGCGCGCGCCGCCTCCACGGTTTTTGCGATAATCCGTTTGGCCGTTTGGGGATTTTCCTCAAGAAACGCTCCCAGATTTTCGTTGACGACGGCCTCGACCATGCCTTTTACTTCGCTGTTCCCGAGCTTGGTTTTGGTCTGTCCCTCAAATTGCGGATTTTTGATTTTGACGCTGACAACGGAAACCAGTCCCTCGCGTATATCCTCGCCTGTGGGATTTTCCTTGAGATCTTTTAGCAGTTCTTCTTTTTGCGCATAGTTGTTCACCGTGCGCGTCAGCGCCGCGCGGAAGCCCGAAAGATGCGTTCCGCCCTCGTGCGTATTGATGTTGTTGGCAAAGGAAAAGAGAGTTTCGCTGTAGCCATCGTTGTACTGCATTGCCACTTCAACAATTATGTCTTCCTTTTGCGATTCAAAGTGGATCGGCTGAGGATGCAGGACGTTTTTGTTCTTGTTCAGATATTCGACAAAGGACGCGATGCCGCCGTCGTATTTGAAGGTTTCCTTGCGCTCGGAACGCAGATCCTCGATGACGATTTCCAGCCCTTTGTTCAGAAACGAAAGCTCACGGAGGCGCGCGGCGATGGTGTCGTAGTTGACGTCGAGCATTTCAAAGATTTCGTCATCCGGCCTGAAAGTAATCTTGGTGCCGCGTTTTTTCGTTGTTCCCGTCCGGAGAAACTCCGTAACTGGAACGCCCCGTTCATAACTCTGTTCGTAAACGCTGCCGTCGCGCCAGACTTCAAGATCGAGCCGGCTGCTGAGCGCGTTGACGACCGAAACGCCGACGCCGTGCAGTCCGCCCGAAACCTTGTATGAGTCGTTGTTGAACTTGCCGCCGGCGTGCAGCACCGTCATTACCACTTCGGCGGCGGATTTTCCGGATTCGTGCATATCCGTGGGAATGCCGCGCCCGTTATCGACAACCGTTATGCTGTTGTCGATGTGAATGGCGACTTCAACCCGCGTGCAGTATCCGTTAAGCGCCTCATCGACCGAGTTATCGACGATTTCGTAAACAAGATGGTGCAATCCTTCAAGGGCGGTCGAACCGATGTACATGGCCGGCCGCAGGCGCACGGCGTCCAGTCCTTCCAGCACCTGGATGCTGTCCGCGCCGTAATTTTTTTCGGCTTCAGACGCGGAGACAATCGCCGCATCGCCCGCGTTATCGGGCGGAGTTTCAGGGAAACCTTCGGTCGGAACCGGGGATGGAACTATGTTTTCACTCATTCCGGATTTCATTCATATGGAAAAATTTAAACCTGTAAAGTAATCGCAAAAGGATGGGAGCGCGGGCGGCTTCGATATAGACAGCCGGCGAGTTCCTTCAAAATGCGGACAAAATATCCGCGTTCCCGGCAAAGCCGGAAAGTTTTGCTATTACCTCATTGTATAACCCGCAACCACGCGAAAGCGCTGATTCGGCACACCCTAAAATCTCCGCGCGCAGGAGCCGGGACATGCCGGCGGAATAATTAAATCCGCGAGCGCCGCGCGACGATTCGCTCACGCGGTTATTTGTGGCCTGTCAACGCTTCCTGATCCGCAAAACAAAACAGTATAGCATAAAACAGTGGTATAAGTAGGGGCGAAATTCAATGTTTCCACAAAATCGCCCCGCGGTTCAGCTTTTTAGGCGCGCCAATTGGCATCCGGGAACCTCTAAAAACCCCAAAATCAAGGCTTGCGGCCGGGACAAAAGCGGAGTTTACATTTGAGGTAAATGAGTATTTTGGATCGGCCGCGTAACGCAGAGTTTGGGGTTTTTAGAGGTTCCCGGATCATGGCTTCCGTTTCCGCCGATATCGGCGTACACTGTTAGTCGTTAAGGAGACTTGTCAATGATAGATTACGTCAACGCTTTTATGGCGCGGATTGAGGCAAAAAATCCCGGAGAGACGGAGTTTCATCAGGCTGTACGCGAGGTCGTTGAATCGATCTCGCTTGTGCTTGACATGCACCCGGAATACCGGTCGGCAAAAATTCTGGAGCGGATGGTTGAACCCGAACGCACGATCATTTTCCGCGTCCCCTGGATGGACGATCAGAGTGAAATACAGATCAACCGCGGCTACAGGGTCGAAATGAACAGCGCGCTCGGTCCGTATAAAGGCGGCATGCGGTTTCATCCCTCCGTCAATCTGGGCATTTTCAAGTTCCTTGCCTTTGAACAGATATTTCAGAACAGTCTTACCACGCTGCCGATGGGCGGCGCGAAAGGGGGATCGGATTTTGATCCCAAGGGAAAGAGCAGCCATGAAGTCATGCGCTTTTGCCAGAGCTTCATGACGGAGCTTTTTCGTTACATCGGCCCCGAAACCGATATTCCGGCGGGAGATATCGGCGTAGGCGGAC
>JAIRVC010000178.1 GCA_031254095.1 Acidobacteriota bacterium | reverse complement strand
CGGTTCAGGCATACCGATTTACAGGCAGATCATCGATCAGGTGCGCCGTCTGGTCGCCAGCGGCGCGCTTCGCGCGGGAGATGAACTGCCGTCCATCCGCCAGGCGGCCGGGCATTATGAAATCAATCCCATGACAATCTCCAAAGCCTACAGCCTGCTGGAAGCCGCCGGCGTGCTGGAGCGCGTCCGCGGGCAGTGCATGATCGTAGCCGCCGAACAGACAGGAGAACGAAATCTCAAAAAACGTCTTGAACTATTGCAGCCGGCTCTGCGAGAGGCCGCTGCCCAAGCCCGGCAGCTTGATATACCCAGGGAAACGGTACTCAAAACCCTGTCCGAACTTCTGGAGGAATCCAATGAATAACACGGTTTTAAGTCTTGCAAATATTCATAAACAGTTCGATGGACGGAGCGTACTCCGGGCGCTTGATCTGGATGTGCCGCCGGGAACCATCCTCGGTTTGATGGGGCGCAACGGCGCGGGAAAATCCACGCTGATCAAATGCCTGCTCGGATTTATATATCCGGATTCCGGTTACGCGGCCATTTTCGGCGAAAACAGCCGCGATTTGAGCGCGGATGTCCGCCAGCGCATCGGTTATGTGCCGCAGACGATGAAAGGCTTCCGCTGGATGAATGTGGAAAATTTCCTGGAATACACCGGTTCGTTCTATAGGAAATGGAATCGCAATAAGGTCGATTTGCTGCTACGCGAACTGGAACTCCGGCCTGAAGCGAGAATCAGCCAGATGTCTGAAGGAGAATTGCAAAAGCTCTCGATCATCCGGGCGCTGGGACATGAGCCGGAACTGCTCATTTTCGACGAGCCGGCAGCCAGCCTTGACCCGCTGGCGCGGCGGCAGTTTCTCCGCCGGTTAATTGAGATCAGCATGGATGAAAACCGCACCATGCTGTTTTCAAGCCACATCGCTTCCGATCTTGAGCGCGTGGCGAACGACATTTCCATTATAAAAGAAGGGCGTATCGCTTACCGGGGCGATCTTGGTTCGCTGCAGGAGCGCATCAGGAAAATCCACATCCAGTCCGACCGAAAGCTGCCCGACCCGCTTCCCGTCCGTAATGTCAGTCGTTGCGTCGTCGAGGACACAAAAGCCGTTGTAACAGTGGACGGCCTTGACGACGGTGAAATTCAAAAACTCGGCGAGACGTTATCTGCCCGCGTTTCAACGGAATCGCTCAACCTTGAAGATATCTTTCTGGAGGTGAGTCAATGACGGCGATTGGAAGCATCCTGAAATCATATTTTAATCCACGACGCTTTGTTTTCTGGTCGCTGGTTTTGTGCGCGGCGAGCGCCTTTATATATTTTGTAGATATTACGGTTGCTGCGCGTGAAACCGGAAACATGTCCGCGCCGGTTCTTTTGTTTTATCTTTTCTGGCCGTTATTCAGTTTCGGATTCGGCATATTGGCGCCCGGGCTTTATCTGCGGCATTCACTTCTTGAGGGGGAAGAAGTGAATATGCTGCCCGGTTATCATGCGCGGCAGTTAATGGCGGCGATAATCGCCGTGACGGCAAGTTTGTTTGTTTTTCTGGCGCTTACGCGCTCTTATGGTTGGCTGCCGCTTCCGGCGCTGGCCGGTTTTTTGGGCATTACGGCCTTAACGCTATGGTTCGGCATTCTTTTTCTGGGCGGTTTCGCAATCCTGTTTTTCCCTGCCGCTATCGCCGCAAAGTTTTTCCCGGATAGCGAAGCAGGCAAGGCTGCGGCTGAATCGTTTATGACGGCCTGGACTGGCATCGGCGCTCATAGAAACATGTGGTCGTGCGTTCTGATTGTACTGTCGCTTGGCGCAATCATTTTGTTCTGCGTCCGATATCTGAAAATCCCCTGTGCGGCGGAGATTCATAATCATTTTTTCATGCTTGGATTTGGCTATACGGAACTTATATCTCCCTCACAGGCTGCGCAGTTGAAGGCATCGTTGCTGGAACGCGCAAATTTCCGGGCGGATAGAGCCGTGAAAAACATCATGTTCAGAATGTCGGCCGCCGGACGCGGAAAACAGCTTTCTTGTTTTCAAAGTATGCGATTAATGCGGCTTGCCATGTCCCGGATTCACACAAGCGCCTACTGGAACTATGGCGCCGCTATGCGGATACTGACCGTAGCAATTTTCGGCGCGCTGTTAACGCTTTTGTCATTTTTTACCGGACCGATCTTTGGGGTTAATGCCGCAACTACTTTTGGCCAGCCAGTTACGCTATTCTTTGCTTGCGGCGGGATGGCAGCTATGTCGGCGTTCAATTTTCAAGCGAATAAGAACCAACTGCCTGCGCTCTATCTTCAGACCGACCTGCCGTCCAAAACCGCTTTTCTGAAAACAGCGGCGATGGGTTGCCTGTGGTCGGTTGCCGAACCTGTGCTGATCTTTACAGGCGCGTTATTGGTTACGCATGTCTTTTTCCCCAGCATCGCCTGGCCGCGCATGTTTCAGATGGTGTTTATTATAGCGGCAATGGTTCTTGTTCAAATCTCTGTGATGCTTTTAACCGGCAACCGGCGAAAAACGCCGCCCGGTTTTGGCTGGCAGTTTTGTTTCATTATGCTGTACAGTCCTTTTATGATTATTGCGCAGGTTTTATTGAGGATTTCGCAGGCCGGCGCAACGTGGATTGCGGCCGGAATCTGTGTCCTCATAAGCCTGCTGATTTTTTACGCAGCCCTGCGCCGCTGGACAAAATCGGAAATGGATTGCCAGTAGCCGTCTTTGTAATCAAGAGCGGCAAGCGTACAATACATAACGCATTGAAAAACTGAGCATATTCATATTTTTATTTTCAGGAGAACTGTCATGATCGTAATTTGCGAAGCCAAAGCTACGGAAGATCAGATTAATTCAGTGCAGCAAAAAATCCGGGACGCCGGGCTGGACGTTCACCGTTCGGACGGAGCGGAATATACCGTGATCGGCGTCGTCGGAGACATAAAACGGCTGGATGCCGGCGCGGTGCAAACGATGCCGGGCGTCCGCGAAATCGTGCGGGTAACGTCTCCTTACAAACTGGCAAGCAGGGAGTTTCATCCTGAAGACACAATTGTGCGCGTCGGCGAAAACTGTTTTGTCGGCGGGACGGATGTCGCCGTTATGGCAGGCCCCTGCGCCGTGGAAAATGATGAACAGATTGAAGCCTGCGCCGAATTTGCCGCCTCAAGCGGCGCGCAG
>JAIRVC010000016.1 GCA_031254095.1 Acidobacteriota bacterium | reverse complement strand
AAAAGCGGAGTTTACATATAGGTAAATGAGTATTTTGCCGAAGGAGCGTAACGCAGAGTTTGGGGTTTTCGGAGGTTGCCATTAAATGTCCGCACGCGTCTCTCCGCCCGCGCCCGCTTGCGCCGTCTCCTTATGAATCCTCATGAACTCTGCTTGCAAGGATTTTTTCAAGCCTGTCCGGAATGCGCTTCAGGCGGATGCTTTTCCCGCCGCGCACATAAACCAGTCCGGCTTTCGCGCCCCTGGGCTTTTTTACATCCTTGATCGGCGCGACATGCACGTCGGCGCTGCCCGCGTTTTTCATTTTGGAAAAATGAACAGCCAGTTCGCAGGCGTCAAGGACTGACTTTGGCGAAGGATCCGTCCGCCCCTGTGTGCGCAGTACAACATGGCTGCCCGGATAACCCTCAAGGTGAAAAAATAGATCGTTGCCCCGCGCGAGGCGCGTCGTCAGATAGTCGTTGCCTTCATCGTTGCGTCCAACCCAGATTTCCAGCCCTTCTTCCGTCAGATAGCGCTTGGGGCGCAGCCGGGAGGGCAGGTCGTCTTTTCCCGCTTTGCCAACTGCGTGGGGCGGAGGATTGCCCGGCGGCGTCTTTTTTTGTCCGCCCACCGGCTGACGTTTCAGATTACGGCGAACCAACGGCAGTTCCGCGATTTCCCAAAGCGCCGCCGTATCCGGAACATCCGCGAGCAGGGCGGTTTTCACCCGTTCATCGATTTCTTCAAGCTCACGGCGTACGGAATCAAGTTCTGTCAGCAGCTCTGAAATCCGCCGCTCGCCACGCTGCTCTTTATGGTAACGCGAGAAATATCTTTCGAGATTCGCCGCGGGCGACAGGCGCGCGTCAAGCGGTATTTCAACCGTTTCTCCAGTTTCGTAATCCACGGCCTGGACGCGATCGTCGCCGCGCCTCACGGTATGCAAAACGTTTTTCAGCAATTCTCCCCGGCGCAGGTCGGCTTGCGCCTGTTGCGCCTTTCGGAGATCCTCCAAAAGGCCGGCGCGTTTTCTGTCGAGAAAAGCGTTTTCTTTTTTAAGCGCCTGCCGTACGCGGCGCGCGAGATCTTCTGCGTCGCCGCGCCGCTCCAGCGCCCGGCATGTTTCGGCTATTTCGTTGAGATAAGCGGAATCCGCAACCGCCTCCCACCTGTCGATGCCTTCAGAAACAGCCGCGTCTCGCGGAGGCGTCCATGGCTCTCCGACGGCCAATTCGTTCCGCGTTTCCTCAAGCGGACGCAGGGAGTGAACCAGCCCGCCGCCGGCGTCGAGAAGATAAATATTGCTTCGCGCGCCCATGATAGAAAATACGATTTCGCATTTACTTGTTCCGGATTCCAGCCTGAGGACGGCCTGCCGGTCGTTTTCGGCGGCATCAAATCCGGCAACGCGGCATCCAGCCCAGTTGGCGCGAAGGTATTGATAAAATGAACCGTCTGAAGCGGATGATTCGGCGGCCTGAGCAAGGCAGAAACGCGCGTAACCAGGACGGCATGTAAAAAGCAGCGGGATTTTATCGGATTTTGTATCGAAAGTTAAAATCAGCCCGCAGGGCTCAGGCTGGTCAATCCGTTTCAGGCGCGCGCCGGTTATCAGCGGCGCGGCCGCGCGCACGGCGCGTTTCAGTTCTTTAAGGCTGAGCATTTCCCCTAAACAAATATCCGGGTTAACGTCCGCACGGCGGTGTAATCGGTCTGGTCGCGCTCAAGAGGGGTGACGGAAACATAGCCATCGCGAACCGCCAGCTTGTCAAGAATGAGTTTGTTCTTCCAAAAACCGGGCGAATCTTCACCTTCGCCGTTTGGGGTATTTAAATGTTTCTGGTGCATGGTGCATCCATGCCGCGTAATTTTCATTCCCCTGATTTTTCCGGCCGGAATGTTGACGTTAAGCAGAGTTTCGCCGTCGAGGCCGTCGTCGAGAATGATTTTTATAATTTTGTGTATAAATTCGCTTCCTCCGTTGAACCGGATTTTTTTTCCGTTTTCATAATCCTGAGAAATCGCAACCGCCGGAACTCCATATCGTGCCGCTTCACGCGCCCCGGCGACCGTTCCGGAGTACATAATGTCGTCACCCAGATTGGAGCCGTGATTAATGCCTGAAACCACCATGTCGGGAGGCTTGACAAGTATTTTTTCAAAAGCGCAAATTACGCAATCCGCCGGAGTTCCGCTAATGGAAAAACTGTCGTCCCCGACCTCTTTTATTTCCACGCGCGTACGGATTGTCAAGCCGTGACTTACGGCGCTGCGTTCCTGGTCGGGCGCGACGACCGTAATATGCGCGAGATGGCAAAGCTCATCTTTAAGAGCTTTTAAACCCTCCGCGTCAATTCCGTCGTCGTTTGTTAATAGTATGGATTTCACAGGTAATAGTATGGATTTCACGTGATTTATATTGGTCGGGACGAGTGGATTTGAACCACCGACCACACGCACCCCAAGCGTGTGCGCTACCAGGCTGCGCTACGTCCCGACATAAGATAAAACGTTATCATTCGCGATCCAGCAAAGTCAATATGTTCTCAAGTTCCGTCTGCACTCTTTTCAAATTTTTAGAGGCCTGATGTATGTCTTCAACATCGGTTTTCGATGAAATCAGGGCATCTTCGGCCGCGGGAGTTTCCTCCATTCGTTTTTTAGGAGTGTCCGCCGGTGCGCGCATACCCATGCGCTTGCGCGCGCCGGCAATGGTATAGCCGTCTTCGTAAAGCAGTTTCCTGATCTCAAGAACCAGTTCGATATCTTCGGGACGATATATACGCTGGCCTTTTCGGCTTTTTGGCGGCGTCAGCGCGGGAAACACCGTTTCCCAGAAGCGCAGGACATGCGCCTCCGCGCTCGCGATTTCGCAGACTTCCCTGATGTTGTAATACAGTTTCCCGGGAACGAAATCCATAATCCTCAGATCGTTTTAAGATATTTTGAAGGTTTAAATTTCACCGAATTGCGGCCGGAAATGACTATCGGCGCGCCCGTCTGCGGATTCACGCCGCGCTTGGTTTTCCTCGGCATTACGCTGAAACAGCCGAAACCGCTCAGAAGAACTTTTTCTCCGCTCGACAGCCGGTCTTTCATCGTTTCCAGAATAAAATTTACAATCTTCTGGGCTTCAACGTAGGACAACCCTCCATGCGCCTCATGGATTTTTCTGCTGATATCGTTCTTGTTCATTCTATGTCTTTTTTCTTCTTCAGTTTTACATGCCCGGGATTTTGTGGATTGCCGGGAACCTTTGGCTTTTTCAATTTCTGTTGAATGCGAACCGGCGCCGCAAAGAAACCGAACTGCTCCCGCAACTGGTTGACAAGATAGCGCTCCATTGAAAAATGAAGCTTTTCCCGCCCTGACGTGAAAACCACAAAAGTCGGCGGCGCGGAACTTACCTGTGTTACGTAACCAATGCCTAATTTCTGATGCTGTCCCTGACGTGAAAGCTGCTTCTCGATATCGGGCGCGAAAACATTATTCAGGGTTCCCGTGGGAATCCTGATTTGACGCGCTTCGTACGCCTTCCGGATAAGCTCGAACATCTTCGACACGCGCTGACCCGTCAGGGCGGACACGGTCAGAATCGGCGCGAAGGAAAGATATTTCATCCGGCGGCGCGCGGACTCTTGAAACTCCTTGAGCGTATGCTCGTCCTTTTCCACAAGATCCCACTTGTTGAACACGATTATGACCGAGCAGCCCAGCTCATACGCATATCCGCCGATTGCCGCGTCGAGTCTGGTTACTCCTTCTTCCGCGTCCAGCAGCAAAAGCGCCACGTCGGCCCTTTTCATGCTCTTTTGCGCCATAATGACGCTGATTTTTTCGGCAAGCCCCTCGGTTTTTCCCTTGCGCCTTATGCCCGCCGTGTCGATGATGCGGTAGCGCGTTCCTTCCCGCTCAAGCAGCGTGTCCACCGCGTCGCGCGTGGTTCCCGCAATGTCGGTGACTATCGAGCGTTCAAAACCGAGCAGGCGGTTCACAAGAGAAGATTTGCCGACATTTGGACGGCCTACGACCGCCACTTTTATTTCACCGGCGACTTCCGGCAGTTCCGGTTCGTCGGGGAAATCCTTAGCCTTTTCAAAGATCGCCTCAATAAGGTCGCCGATGCCGCGGTTGTGCTCCGCTGAAACGCCGAAGACCTGTTCCGCGCCGAATTCATAAAAGGACGCTGTGTGAGCTTCCAGGCCGGGCGCGTCGATTTTGTTCACCACGGTGAAAACCGGCTTACCCGTCCGCCGCAGCATCGGCAGTAACTGTTCATCCAGCGGCGTGATCCCCGCCCGTCCGTCAACGACCAGCAGCAGCAGGCGTGATTCGTTGACGGCGGCTTCAACCTGACCGAGAATGCTTTCCGGAATAATTTCGCGCGCTTCGGGAATCAGCCCGCCTGTGTCCAGAACGGAAACCGTTTTACGGCCGTGGCGAATCTTCCCGTAGATGCGGTCACGGGTAATTCCCGGCTCGTCGCCAACAATGGATTTTCGCGTTCCGCAAAGCCGGTTGAATAAAGTGCTTTTCCCGACATTCGGACGCCCGACAATAGCAATCTGAAACATGGCTCTTTCCCGCCTGACTCCCAATTGAATATAAGTTATTAATATACCCCGAACGGGCGCAAATTGCACAAAGGAACCTCTAAAAACCCAAAAATCAAGGCTTTCGATTGATCCAAAATGCTTTTATGTAAAGGATATGTCTATCATCCGCTTTTTTCGTTCCCGAAAGCGCGTACCGCAGTCCGATGTCGGCGGTGCCGTTTTTGCAGCCGGTTTTCAGATATTGCCGCAATCGTGCTAAAAATGTTTGTTTATATCAAGTTTTTGCATGACTTATGCAAAAACTAACAGGCTTCAACGTTGAAATCTCTGTTTTTCGTTGATCTTTCGCTGCGACCACTGGCATTCTATAGACTTCAAACCTTTAGCGAGGAAAAAAACATGAAAAACCTTAAAAGAACGGGATTTATAACAGCGGCAATATTTTTAATGTTTCTTACAGCCTGCGGCGGCGGTGGCGGCGACAAAGGTGGCGGCGGAGGTGGCGGCAATGGCAATGGCGGCGGCAACACGGTAAGCATCGATATTTCTCCACCTGATCCCGTCAACGGTAAAATTGGAGAAGACAGAAAATTTACCGTAAAAGTAGTGACGAACCATGATAATAAAGATTTCACGTTATCGGTCGATCCTGAGGCCGGTTCTGGCTGTAACAAAATCGGCAATGACGTAATCTGCACGCCCACGGCATCGGGCGAGTACGAAGTCACGGTAAAGGCAGAGGCCGATACTACAAAGAGTGATACCGAAAAATTTACGGTTTCTCCATTGGTCGAGATATACATAGATCCCAGTGATGAAATTACAGAGATAGTATACGGAGAAACCGCGACTTTTACGGTAAAGGTAGAGAACGCGGATAACAAGAATTTCACGTTATCGGTTGCTCCTGAAGCCGGTTCGGGCTGTAAAAAAATCGGCAATAGCGTAACCTGCGAGCCGACGGCTGTAGGCGAGTATGATATAACGGTAACGGCGGACGAAGACAAAAACGCGAAAGCTAAAATCGTGCTGAGGGTGACAGAATCGGACAAGGTCGGGATAGGCATTGATCCCCCTGCTGCAAGCATAAAGTTGGAAGAATTTGTAACATTTACAGTAACGATGAACAAAACGGATTTTACTTTATCATTCAACCCGCCGAACGATCACGGGTGTATTGAAGACCGTGAGAATAAAAAAGTAACTTGTACCCCGAAAAAGATTGGTGTTTATGACATTACGGCAACGGCGACCGAAGACGAAAACGAGAAAGCGACAGCGAGAATCACGGTATTTGGACCAAACACCATCAGTAGTCCCCCGGAAATCGAGATCGCAGGCATTTGGTTTTCCGGGATGAATAGACATGGCGATATGCTAATAGCGCTCTACGATTCCGACAACATACCTAGAGCCTATTTGTACGATGGCGTCAACTATACGCCGATAAAGCCGGATTTTGCCGGTGACGACGCGGACATTTATGTTTACGGCATCAATGATAATGGAGATATTCTGGGCTATTACAGCAATAGGGAGAGCTATTACTACGAAAAGGGATATTTCCTGTTTCTTAAAACCGAATCAGAGTACGTGAAGCTCCGCGATTATTCGGATGGTTCTGGTGCGCATAATACGTATTATACGGGACTCAATAACAGCCGTCATCTGGTTGGAGAGTTCGAAGATTCGAACGGTTATTCCCAAGGTTTTCTGTACGACTACAATAACGCCGCATTCTCTCTTATAAAGCCGCATCCAGACGCTACCGGTTGCAACAGCGACGATTCTAAATGCGGAACAACGCCCAAGGGGGTCAATAATA
The DNA here is from genome assembly GCA_031254095.1 of Acidobacteriota bacterium. Lineage (GTDB taxonomy): Bacteria > Acidobacteriota > UBA6911 > UBA6911 > UBA6911 > UBA6911. Next base: position 94 of record JAIRVC010000016.1, on the reverse strand, counting down.
TCGGCCAAATTGCCGGCGTATATGTAAACGCCGACGGCATTTACCATAGTTTTGTTTACGATATTGGCGACGACAATTTCACCGATATAAAACA